>JBEAYS010000091.1:0-10226 GCA_041170505.1 Cyanobacteriota bacterium | reverse complement strand
GGTTAAGGTTAAGTTAAGCAATCTGGAGAAAAAATAAATATGTTTACAGCTGAGCAGTCATTAAGTTTTATTGATACTAATGTTTCTTATGGATCATCTACAAATTTTAGTAAGGTTGATTCTCAAGTATATAGTTCTCAAATCGCCAATCTAAAGAAAATGGGTTTTAGTCTTGAAAGTCTAAAAACAAATTATGAAAAAATGAAAGAAATTAAGCTCCCTTTTGGAGTCGGAGTTGGCAAACTTCCACCAGAGATCTATAGTGGCAGTCTTGGGGTTGGCTCAGATTACATTAATAAGAGAATAGATATTTTAAATCAGTTGATAGGTATGTTTCAGTCGGCTCAAAATCCCGATGATCTACATAAAATTGTTGCTTTCCTAGAGATGTCAAAAAAAGCGGCTGGCGGTGATTCTCAGAAAGCTTATCACTATTTAGAGGCTATTGAAGCCGCTAAAGTAGCTATAAAAGGTGATAGTGAAGCAGAGCAAAATTTTAGGCAATATGAAAAAAGTGTTATCTACGATAATCTTTCTTTGCAAAAAACAATATCGGAACTAGTAAAAAGAAAAGAACATTTAGAAGCAATTAAAGCTCAAGGTTTTGATAGTTACCAAAAGTATGGTATTCTAGGTAGAATTTCTGATCATGGAATTCAATTTACAGTTCAAGCGGTCACAAGTTTTGGAATAGTTAACGCACTTAGAGATTTCAGTCGTGTTAAATCAATTATTTCTGGTTCAAACATCCCTAGTAATCTAGGTTTCTGGGAAAATGCCCTGTCTTGTTTATCAAAAGGTGCTAGAGTTGGCTTCAAGTCTGGTTGGAAAGCTTTAGGCACATTTGGTCCTTGGGGTAAATTATTTGTATTGGGTGCATCGGCTTTAATAGCAGGATCTAAGCTTTATACCAGCTATAACGAGAAGGATAGCTTGGTGAATACCGTTGGTAGAACAGTTAAAGATTTATATTATGGTGAGGCTACTGGCTTTATGGCTGCTACAGCATCCTGGATTATTCCTGGTTTTGGGACTATTTTTGGTACAGGCTTTTTTAGGACCGAAAAACAAAAAAGACTTGAGGAATTACAAGCTCAAGGGGCAGAAGTTTTTCTAGAGGAATTACAAGCAAGCCACGGTACTATTCAATTAAGTAGTCGAAAAATACCGGAACAGAAAAAAAAATAAAGGAGAAAAATCATGATGGCGTTTACTTTAGCTAGGGGTGCTAGTGGATTTTTTAGCAAAATTTTTGCTGGCGGTGTCAGTAAAACTGGTTTAATAGCTTCTTCGTTTACAACAAATTTTGTGGGTGTTACGAAAGCCCTTATTAAAGGTGAAAAAGCTATAGATAGTTTTCAGGGAACAGACTGGGCTAAATATATTTTTGCAGGTGGTATTATGGCTACTGGCACAGTCGCTAGCTTGAGTAATTTTTTGAGTGACTCAAGAAGATTAAGAGAAATCTCTAATGGACAATCGAATTTTTATACATCGAGGGAAGCAGCCCAAAACTCTTGGTATCTTTCTACGGCTGGGTTAGCGGCATCCTCTTTGCTTGCCGTAACTGGTTTAGCAGGCTTTAGCTCTCTGCCTGTAAAAATCGCAACTACGGGCTTGAGTATGTTAGGGGCAGGTTCATTATTAGCTAGAAACATATATAAGTACTTTACTATCGACGCACCCTTTAAGCCAAATTCTAATTTAGGTTTGTTGTCATTTAACAAGCCAGTTTTTAGAGTTACGGATCCAAGCTCTCCTTACTACATGATGAGTGATTTGATGGAAGGAGCAGTAAATAAGCGTATTCACGATGATGCTCAATACGGACAACTTGGAGGAGGATATTATGAGGCTATCGAAAAAGGTGTAAAAAACTTCTCTCATTATATAACAGCATGAAATTATGAATTTAGAGGTTATTAGCGCACGAGATCATATAGGATTAGAGGATAACTCTAATCCTATAGGTAGTTCTAGAAAGAAGTCTGGAAACATTTCTAGAATTTCTCGTGATAACCTATCAAAACTTCATCGAACAGCTCCAGTACCGGACCAGGTATCTCAGACTCCCATCGCCAAAGGGTTGCAGTTAATTAAATCAGGGTTAGGTAATTCATTAAATTCTTCTTTGCAGATTGTTTCAGGAAGCTCTGGAAGGTTCTTAGATTTCGCTAATAAAAATTCTCAAAACCATAATCTTAGGAGTCTTTTAATGATTATTGTAGGTTCGGGTTTTGGCTTAAGTTTTTTACGTGATCTTTTAAAACTTCCTAGTTATCTAATTAGTAACAAAGGATCGGAAAAAAATGCTCCTACTGTTTTAAAAATTGCTAAATTAGTTACTGGTGGAACTCTTGGTTTTGGTGCATTGAATGCGCTTATGAAAGGTGCAAGTTTTTCTCATCCAGCTATAATTTTTGGCATTTTAGTATTTTTGGGATTTTCAAGTTTGATTAATGCTTATGAAGACGAAAACTCTTTACCAAGTAAATTTCTAAAATTAATTGGTCTTAGAGAAGAACTTAAAACTTCTATTGATGATTTAAAAACAGATCAATTAGCTCCAAACTGATGTCAAAATGTATTTACGGAAGGCTTTTTATAGTTAAGGTATGGTTAAAAGGTAAAATCAATGATTGCAGGTATTAATAACGCTTATAAATTCTTTGCTAAAAATAGTCGCTTAATTTCGTTTCTCATAGAAAAACATAATCTCGCTCCTGTTGTAACTGGTTTATCCATGGCATCTGGACTTGTGTCTGCGGGCGGCTCTGTTTATAGTGTGTCTCAAGGGCAAGCAGAAGGTGGCATTGGAGATTTTTTTAAAGGCTTTGTGGATCTTTCGAGGGATGATTATCGTGCTGACGGTGGTGATCAGGCAGGTAGCACTTCTGCTACAGCTGGAAAAACTACTCAGAATATTATTCTACAATTATTTAGTTCTATTGTTGGAAGCGGGAAGCTCAAAATCACCGCTCCAGTAAAGTCTGCCCTCTCAAAAGGAATTTTAGGTCTTATGGCTTGGCAGTCACTAACAGTAGGAGATGAGATAGTAAGACCAGATCATACATCAGGTGTAGTTGATACTGCTGATACGGTTGGCGGTGCTTTAAGTGTTTTAAGTTTAAATTCGACTTTAAGAAATCTTAGAAGACTTAAGACAATAGTTTAAGATGTCATTCAATAATCCCACCCAATTCCATATTTACTTAATATTTCAAATCCTTTTAGGGGTGCTATAATTATGGCGTTATGTACGCAATTGTAGATATTAATGGCAAGCAATATAAAGTCGAAGAGGGTAAGTATATCCAAGTAGATCTTATGGACAAAAATCCTGGTGATACTATCACTCTTGATAAGGTTTTATTAGTCTCTGACGGCAATTCAGCGACTATTGGTCAGCCTACTATCGCTGGCGCCAGCGTTACTGCTGTCGTAAAAGACAATGTAAAAGCTGATAAAGTTATAGTCTACAAGATGCACCGCAAAAAAGGTTATCGCCGCAAACAAGGTCACAGACAGCAATACACTAGAATTACTGTCCAGAAGATCGACGCAAAAGTAGCGGCTTAGTTAAGGTTTTAGTTTAAGAATTATAAGGAATAAATTATGGCATCAAAAAAAGGTGTAGGTAGTACCAAAAACGGAAGAGACTCAGCGTCTAAGAGGCTTGGAGTCAAGAGATACGCTGGCCAAGATGTTTTGGCTGGTAATATTCTTATTCGTCAAAGAGGCACTAAAGTTCACCCAGGTGTAAACGTGCGTCGCGGCGGTGATGATACTCTATATGCTATTACTGATGGCGTAGTTAAGTTCGAAAACAAGCGCGGCAGACAATACGTTTCTGTTTATAGCCAGCAAGCCTAAAATACTTATTTATTGCTAAAACCAGTATAATAAAATTATCTATTATATTATGAGATTTTATGCTTTGTTAATTTTTTTTGTTTTGATAACTAGCCCAGTTTCCGCTGTCATAGTTAATTTAGAGCAGGTAAATTCTCAAGTTTTTGAGGATTTGTACCGTAAGTTTTTTGAAAAAGAGATTGTAGTGGAGCTTTCGGCTTCAAGAGCCGAGCTAAACGCTGTATTAGATAAACGTAATCAAATAATTGATTATATGAATAATAATAATCTTGTTATTAGCGAAGAACAAATCACAAAAGCTTGGCAAATTTATATAAAAACAAATTTTAAAACAATTGATGAATTTGCAAAATATCTTGAAAATTCTTTTATTAAAGAGTTTGAGCTAAAAGAGCGATTTAAGCAGAATCTATATTTCTCTAAGTATTTTAATGAGGTGATAAGCCCTCAAATTAAAAAAGATTTTGAAATCAGAAAAAAACTTTTTGCGATAGCTGAAACTCACAAGATTGATAGCACTGATTTGGAATTCCAAGAGACTTTTTATCAAGTAGCCGAAAATTGGGGCGGGATGGAATACTTCAACGCCTATCTTAATCAAAATCATATAAGCTTTATGGACATTAGCTTTTACATAAAATCTACTCTGCTAAAAAATAAAGTCTTGGATTTGTTCATCAAAAACAAATTACAAAATGATAAAGAGCTAATTGCTTCACTGGAGAGTTCGGCTCTCAACGAATATAACATTCTTAATCAGAGACATAAGCCAATATATTTTTTTAAACATGCCTATATTGCTAAGGATGTACCCAATTCTGCTCAAAAAATTGAAGATTACTACAAATCTAGTCAGATTCAAGAATATCAAAAATTAGAAAAAATAGAAAAGTCTGAAATCATTGTAGAAAATTTTTGTTTTCAATTAGATCCAAATTCTGATTTGATAGAAGATTCAATCAAGCAAACAATTCTAAAACTCAGTGATGATGGGCTGTTTGTAAGTAAAAAAATCAGTCCCATTATCTCAAAAAAAGACGCCTATCATATTTTTCAATTAAATAAAATCATAATCCCTGAAAATGAAGATCTCGGGTTAATCAAAGCTCAAAAAATCAATAATCTTCGTCAGGAATACACAAGCAACTTTAATTTAGTACTTGAGGGATTATAAGTTTCATTGAAAAATAGAGTTTTGATACCGAACCACTTAAAAAAATCTAAGTATCCTAGCGGTAACCAGACTATCATTAAGGATCCACTCAAAAATGCGACTTCGTCGATTTTTCAACCCTGAGTCAAGAATGAAACTTGGCTCAGGGAGTGGATCCTTAATATTTTCGTTAGGCGGATTCCGCTGAAAAACGAAGTTTTGAGGCGAATCCTTAAGTTCTATTGAATAACTCTCGATAAGTAAGTGCAAGCCTGAGTTTGTAATTATTTTTATTTGCAAGACTCGGGGGGATATTTTTGAATCGAGGGATTTCTTTAATAAATTTTTTGCAGGTTTGGTTAAAAACTTCATTTTTAGTAGGTTCTAAAATTATTCCAGAGCTTACATATCCGTTCTTAGTATTAAAATCAATTTCTATCAAGGCAGTGAGTTTTTCGTCTATTTGTGCAAAATTTTCAAGCTCGACTGCTGAAAAATTTCTTTGATATTCTTGCCATTTAGAGCGTATTTGTCTTAAAACATAAAGTAAATAATTTTTTTCTTCTGTATTTAAAACATAGTCTGCAAGTATAGTTTGATCTTCTGGATGAATTGCAATTAATAAAGTTTGATTATTGATTTGATAATCAAACAGATCCAAAAAATCTGTGCCCAGGGAAGTATTTGAGGGATCAATAATAAATTTTTGATTGTAAATAACAATATCATTATCATTTTGGTCTTTAAGGGTTAGTTTAGGTATTAAAATTGCTGTTTTTAATTTAGCGTTATTAATATTTTTTTCCCAATCAATCAAAAGATAATTGTAATCAATTATTCTTGCAGATAATAATTTTAGAGTTTCTGGTTGAATAAAATTATACTTGTTAAGTGGATTAAGATTGTATTCAATATATTCTATATTGTTTAACTCCGTTAATGCTGAAATACGTTTTTGCTGGTAAGGTAGTATTATTTTTAGCTTGGGATCTGAATTAAATTTACTAATGTCAAAACTCGAGGTTTTATTAAGATTAATTAAACTTTTAGTTATTCCAACAGGGAATAATGTCATCATAGCTAGAATAATTAAACTTATTGTTAAACCAAAAAAAACTGATAGGCTAACCCAAAAAATTGAAACAAATTTTGTAATTCCTTGCTTTGGGGTGTTAACTACTCTTGAGTTTGTCAGAAGATCATGAAGTGTTTTATGCTCTTGATTGAAACCTGAAGCAAAAAAACCTAATCCAAGTAGTAAAAATGAAAATACCGCTAAAATTGATCTTAGAAAAGCTCTAATCAATCCAATAGGCTTGTAACTTAAATTATCCAAAAGCCGCATTCCAAGTATATGTTTTGCAATACCAGCTCCAGATAAACCCTCTATCAAGGTCTCAATTAAATGAAAACCAATAAAAATCAATAATGATAATTTCCAAAACTCTGGAGCAAAAATATTAAATTCTATATAACCAGATTGAACAAAAATTAAAATTAGAATAACAAGAACCAAAAAATGAAAAAAACAGCTCAAATAAAAATCTGCCAATCTCTGCCAAATATTTGAGTTTTTGTAATCCATATATTTTTTAAAAGTTTAGTTAAGCACTAGAGCACTGAGCATAGATTTACCAGAAGATTTTAGATCATCACAAGCTTGAATTACTCGCTTAGACATGCCTTCCTCAGCGGATTTGAGATAGGTGCGAGGATCATAAAGTTTTTTGTTACCAACTTCTCCATCAATCTTAAGAACCCCATCGTAGTTTTTGAACATATGGTCTGCAATAGGCTTGGTAAAAGCATACTGAGTATCTGTATCTACGTTCATTTTTATAACACCATATTCGAGGGTTTCATGAATATCAGATAGATCAGAGCCGGAGCCACCATGAAAAACCAAATCCAATGCAGAAGCAGTACCATACTTATCAGTGATGGCTTTTTGGCCGTCTCTTAGAATACTTGGTTTTAGTTTTACATTTCCTGGCTTATATACTCCGTGAACATTACCAAAAGTGGCGGCTAACATTATTCTACCCCCAATTGGCTTAAGAGTTTCATATACAGCCAACATATCTTCAGGGGTAGTATAAAGTTTTTCTTTACCTACATTAGATGTGTCATGACCATCTTCTTCACCCCCAACAACACCAGTTTCTACCTCCAAAATAATTTCATTTTTAGCACATAATTCCAGAAGTTCTTTGGATAACTTTAGGTTTTGCTCAAGAGGCAATTCTGAACCGTCAAACATGTGAGAATTGAATAAATTAGGGCGACCTTCTTTTCGTCTTTTGATGGTTTCTTCAATCAGAGGTCTTAAAAAACTATCAACTTTATCAGGATGACAATGATCAGTATGAAGCGCAATCATAATATTGTATTTTTCGGCTAACCTATGAGCGGCTTCAGCCAGTACTATGGCTCCAAGAGCCATGTCTTTTAATTTTGTGCCAGATGCGAATTGACCGCCGCCAGTTGAGACTTGGATAATACCATCAGATTTAGCCTCGGCTAAACCTCTTAAAGTAGCATTTAAAGTAGGTAATGAGGTGATATTAATTGCCGGGTAAGCGAATTTACCCTTTTTGGCACGGTCTAACATTTCACAATATTGGCTATAGTTTGCAACTGGCATTTTTACTCCTTTGGTTTACGGTAAGATAGATAGCTCTTAAAGATCTGCTGAAAAAGGCGTCTTTGACGGTTTTTCAACCCTGAGCTAAGAATGAATCTGGGCTCAGGGTTGGATCCTTAATAATTTTGATAAGCGGATTCCGCCTCAAAACTTCGTTTTTTAGCGAATCCTTAATACTAATTTATCATAGCGATAGAGGAAATGGGGTTATTGGGTTAAAAAAAATATAATTTTTAAGGATCCACTGAAAAATGCGTCTTCGACGATTTTTCAACCCTGAACTAAGAGTGAATCTTGGCTCAGGGAGTGAATCCTTAATATTTTTGTTAAGCGGATACCGCCTCAAAACTTCGTTTTTCAGCGAATCCTTAAAGCCAGGACGACTTGATTTTATTATTTTAGACTGTCTCTACACTAGGTTTGATAAGTTTATTTTTAGTTTTTTGGGGTTTTTTGCTTGATTTTTTGGGCGTAATTTTTTCTAGTTCTTCTTGCTCGTGGGTCGCTTCTTCTTGGACGACTGCACCAAGCTTCATCTTACGAAACACAATGCTGATGCCTGGTAGCGTTGATATCATCGTCGCCAACAAACCTATAATGGCGATAGCAAGAGCCTTATCGCCGCTTACCGAAATCAAGTTTAGAAAATAAATAAAACTAACTTCGCGCGCCCCGGCTCCTTTAATAGAAGGGATAACGAAGCTTGCTAGCGTCGCTGAGGGGATAAACACTAACCAATACCACCAAGGTACCACGCTAAAACTCAGTCCTACAGCTAATCCTGAGCAAATACAACCACTAATGAAAAACACATGGGTGATAAAAGTCCACAAAATCACCTTAGAAAGACTCTTGTGACATTTGGTGTATTGGGTGATGGCGTATTTTATTTTTTGGATAAAGCCAAGCGGGATTTTTGACCAGAGACCATAGCCAATCACCGAAAAAACCATCATAGTAAAACTCGCCCACAGAGCGGTTTCTACAGGAAGAGGTAAACAGTCTTTGAAGCGGGTAAATTTAGATGTGATAAGTCCAATTGGAACCAAGCTAAACATCATACTAAAACCCAAGAACCTTTCCATTAGCACTGTGGAAGCGGCTTTTAGCCAAGATTTATCGGTGCGCCCAAGATCATAGGCTCTAATGGCATCCCCACCAAAATTAGTCGGCAGAACATTATTAGTAAAAGAACTCTCAAAATACATCTGTAATGCTTTTGGATAACTGAGATTATAATCTAGTAAATTAGCCAAAATCATCCAGCGATAAGCATTAGTAAAAATAGTGGCGCTGATGAAAACCAGTGAGAGACTAGCCCAGAGCGGGTCGGTGGTCTTAAGTACGATTAAAGTTTTTTTTAGGTCAAGATCACTAAACCTAAAAACCAAATAAACCAGAACGCCTGATATTAAAATTTTTAGGAATAAGAGTATCTTTTTTTTCATGCGCCTCTCAAGTAAAACATTGGGTTTTGGGGTTTGCCTTGTTGACGCACTTCAAAATGCAGATGCGGTCCTGTCGCGTAGCCAGTAGCACCTTCATATCCTACTATATCTCCTTGTCTAAGCTTCTCACCGACTGAAACAGAGATCTTATCTAAGTGAGCATATAGAGTAGAGAAGCTCTTGCCGTGATCGACGATTACGACCTTACCATAGCCGCCATACCAGCCAGAATAAATTACTATACCACCTTCGGAGGATTTTATTGGAGTACCGCGAGGAGCCGCTAAGTCAATCCCTGAGTGCATGCTTCGCACTCCAAAAATGGGGTGTCTGCGCGGTCCAAATGGCGACGAGATTCTAGCGTTTACTGGATAAATAAAATTACCGGTAGCATTAGCATTATCTCCGCGTTCTGGTCCACCAGAGAGTTCTGTGATTTTATAGACTAGCTTAACGGATTCTCTTTCAAGCTGTCTTTCGCTCTCTTCGTAGATTTGTCTTTCGTTCTGGAGGCGCACCAAAACCTGTCTCTGAGCGGTTTTTTGCTGGGAAATTTGGCTTTCGAGCACTTGGAGTTTTTGGTTGATTTTTTGGATTTTATCTGCTTCCTCTTGAAGCATAGATTTATACTTGGCTATGTTTTGGGATTGGTCTATGAGCGCGCCGATTACTTCCTTGTCGTATTCCATGACACGTTTTTGGTAGTAGATATGATCAAGATAGTCAGTAGCGCTACTGGAGTTTACCAATCCATCCAGCACCTTGAGACGGTTTTGTTTGTAGATAGAGACTAGACGTTTTTTGGCTTCTGATTCAAGCTCGGTTTTTTGTTCGTTAACTTCTTGAAGACGCTCCTGAGTCTTAGAAAAAGCGGATTTATTAGTTTCGAGATATTTTTTGTTTTGTTGAAGATCACGCTGGGCGCTTTGGAGTTTTTGATTTATGCTCCGCAGTTTATCAGAGGCGTAGGCTTCTTTTAGGCGCGCTTCTTTTAGCTTGGTGGCGATATCTGATTTTTGCCTTGTTAAATTTGTGAGTAATCTTTGTTTTTCGTGTCAAGATAAGCTGTCTTTATTGAGAGCTGTTGTGGGTGCGGCTTTGGCTACTA
>JBEAYS010000090.1:0-6228 GCA_041170505.1 Cyanobacteriota bacterium | reverse complement strand
CCCTATAGTGGTACTATAGGGTTATCCTGAAGGCTTTTATCAAACCCTATAGTGGTACTATAGGGTTATCCTGAAATTGCAGTTTTGCACTGTTTGCAAATATGATTATGTATTTCTGATTCCTCGAAAAGTTTCCAGCAACGAATACATTTAACCCCATCGAATTTATAAGCTTTTACGATTAGGGATTCTCCTAATTTCAGACTTAAATCCGAAATTATAAACACAGCTTTAATTTCACCTTCAATTCTTTTAAGAAGTTTGTAATCAGTGTCGATTGCCGTTATTGCTACTCCAGCTTCAAGTGATTTGCCGATGATTTTTTCTTGTCTTAGAGTTTCGATTTCTTTATTACATAGTTCTCTTAATTCAAGTATTCTTGTCCAGTCGCACACTAGATCACTGTTTATATATTCAGTTTTTATTTTTGGCCAGTTACTTAGCAAAATACTCGCTGAATACAACTCGACATGAGATTGAAAAAAATTTTTATCTGCTAGATATGAATCTTTTATGCTTGCTGGGCTATAATTAAAAATATCCTCAGCTAAATGCGGAAGCACCGGTACCAACATTCGGTTAATAGCACTCAAAAGCTCATAGCAAACGGTCTGCGCTGATCTTCTTGAAAGAGAATTAGTGCCGTGAGTATAGAGTCTATCTTTTATGATATCGAAATAAAAAGATGATAAATCTACTGAACAAAAATTTTGTATGAGTTGGTAGTATTTAAAAAACTGATAATTATCGAAGCACTCTTCTAGCTTGCCAATTAGCTCTTGTAATTTATGAAGTAATAGCTTATCAAGCTCCCAGAGCTGATCGTAAGCTACGTAGTTAAATTGTGGATCAAAATCAAACAAATTACCAAGCATATAGCGTGCAGTGTTTCTGAAGTTACGGTAAATATCTGATAACTGCTTAAACATATTTTCGCCGACTTTAATGTCGATAGAATAATCTACACTAGCTACCCAAAGCCTCAGTATGTCTGCTCCGTAACTATCCATGACTTGGATAGGATCGACTACGTTGCCAAGAGACTTAGACATTTTGCGCCCTTTTTCGTCCATGACAAACCCGTGAGTCAAAACTGCTTTATAAGGAGCTTTGCCGTTAGTAGCAACGCTTGTCAGCAAACTGGATTGAAACCAGCCGCGATGCTGATCTGAGCCTTCTAGATATAGATCTACAGGATGAAACTTCCCGTCTGGACAGAGTTCTGGTCTTTGCATAACAACAGTGCGGTGGGTAGATCCTGAATCAAACCAAACGTCCATCGTATCCATTTCTTTTACAAGGTTTTCTATTTTAATTTCTGGGTGCTTAGTAAGGAAGCTTTCTGGGACTAGGTCTCGCACGTCCATTAAATACCAAGCATTAGACCCATGCTCGCGAAAAATTTTAGCGATATGCTCAATAATCTCTTGATCTAAAATCGCTTCAGGGTTGCCGTTGTCATTGAGTTTGGCTTTATTATAAAATGCTGGGATAGGCACTCCCCAAGTGCGCTGACGGCTGATACACCAATCCCCGCGCTCAGCTACCATGGAATAAATTCTGTTTCTACCTCGCTCAGGAATCCAGTTTACTTTATCAATCTCCTCAAGAGCCTTTTGGCGGAAGCCATCCACGCTAGCGAACCACTGTTCTGTAGCTCTATACAATAAAGGGGTTTTTGATCTCCAGCAATATGGATAACTATGAGTAATTTTGTTTTTGCCGATTAAAGCACCAGCATCAATGAGCATGCTTATGAGAAGATCATTTCCCTGTTTGATTACATGAAACCCTTCTAGATTAAGCTCTTGAGGGTTATTAAGGTTTGCTAGTTTTTGTTTTAGACTTTCATTTTTTTCGCTAAAAGAATTTAGGATATCTGGATTTTTGAATTTATAACTCCCAGCTTGTTTGGTATAAACTCCCCTACCATCTACCGGACAAACTATTTCGATATTAAATTTTTTACCAATTTCAAAATCTTCATGACCGTGTCCGGGAGCGGTATGCACGCAACCAGTACCAGTGTCTATTGTTACGTGCTCCCCAAAAATTATCGGTGAGGGTCTTTTAAATAATGGATGTATAGCTACCAAACCTGCTAAAGAGGAGCCTTTTACGGGGGCGCTTGGGTTTTCTAGCTCGAGTTTTAGATCGCGCGCGACCGAATCTTTTAGATCTTTTGCAATTAATAATTTGCCAAGAGATATTTTTTCGTTTTCTTTTATGCGGTAAGCTTCTACTGTAATGTAGTCTATATCAGTATTTAAGCAGATCGCCATATTACCAGGTATAGTCCATGGAGTGGTCGTCCAGATTAAGATCCTTGTCTGATTTAGATCTAAACCAGTGCTAGGAAGCTTTTGTACCGAGTTAGTATCTAGATCAAAAGCCACATAAATTGAGTTAGAAACATGCTCCTCGTTATACTCAACTTCCGCATCAGCCAGAGCAGTCTCAGCTCCGTAGCTCCAGTAAACGGTTTTAAGTCCTCTATAAATATACCCTTTAGCAGACATCTCACCAAATAATTTTATTTGCTCAGCTTCAAAACCCTTATCAAGAGTGACATACGGATGCTGCCAGTCGCCAAGCACGCCGAGTCTTTTAAATTTTTCTTCTTGCCCTTTTAGATTGTTAAGAGCAAAATTCTTACAACGTTCTCTAAGCTCAGCTACCGTAACAGCAGATCTGCCGCCTTTGATTTCTTGTACTACAGCATTTTCAATTGGCAATCCGTGACTATCATAGCCAGGCACATAAGGTGCCTTGAAGCCTTTAAGAGCCTTATACTTGATAACGATATCTTTAAGAATCTTATTAAGTGCTGTTCCAATGTGGATTTTATCTGAGCTTAAATAGGGCGGTCCATCATGCAAAACAAATAATTTAGCTGACTCTTTTTGACGGAGTTCTTGGGATTTTTGGTAGATATTTTTTTCCTGCCAAGATTTTTGGATTTCAGGCTCACGTACTGGTCCATTACCTCTCATAGGAAACTCTGTTTGAGGCAGGTCTATAGTGTCTTTGTATAAGTTTTCTAGGTTTTCAGTGGTCATAAAAATAATATATATATAGTTTATAACAATTCTTGGATTTTTTTCCCTATTTTTAGACTATAATCTATATGTTTTTATATTATGAGTACTAGCCAAACCCAAAATTCTGATAAAACTAAGCATTACTCGCCAAGCGAAGTAGAGAGCTTTTGGACAGATCATTGGCTTAGTAATAATCTTTTTAATTGTCAAATTCACCCTCATAAAGAAAAATTTAGTATTGTCCTTCCTCCACCAAATGTAACTGGTGAGCTTCATATGGGGCATGCCCTGGGAGGCACTATTCAAGATATTTTGATTAGATATAATCGGATGCTTGGTAAAGACGTGCTTTGGCAAATTGGTACTGATCATGCTGGAATCGGCACTCAGATTGTTGTAGAAAAGGACCTAAAAAAACAAGAGTCTAAGACCAAAGAAGATTTAGGGCGTCATGAATTTATAAAGCGCACTCAAGCATGGAAAGAGAGCTACGGCAATAAAATCATAGAGCAAATGAAGTTAATGGGTTTTAGTCCAGATTACTCTCGTATTAGATACACCATGGATGATCATTATGCTCATTCTGTTCAATCTGCTTTTATTAAATATTTTGACTCAGGTCTTATTTATAAAGGTAAGCGCATAACTAATTGGTGCCCTCATTGTTTGACCTCTCTTTCTGATCTTGAAATTGAAAAAGAACAAATCAATAAAAAACTTTATAAAATAAGATATAAGCTAAAAACTCAACCAGCTAATAAAATCACCCAAGATTTTATAGTAGTGGCTACAACCCGTCCTGAGACTATGTTTGGTGATACTGCTGTTGCTATTAATCCAGAGGATTCCAGATTCTCTGATCTGATTAATCTTATTAGATCTCAGCCAGGTTCAGTACTAGCTTTAATACCTTTTAGTAATAAAGAAATCCCTGTTATTCTTGACGAGCATGTAAAAATGGATTTTGGTACAGGTGCTCTAAAAGTAACTCCAGCACACGATGCTAATGATTTTGAAATTGCTCTAAGGCATAATTTACCAAGCGCTGTTATTCTGGATAAAACAGCTAAGCTTAAATCATGCCCAGAAGTTCCTGAGATTATTAATATTAAAACAGAAGAAGGTTTCGTAACACAATCATTGACGGGTCTTGATCGTTACAAAGCGCGCGATTATATTATTCAAGCTCTTGGCGATGATCTTTTAGCTACTGAAGAATATGCTCAAGAAAAAGATCTTCATGATCGCTGTAACACAGAAATAGAGCCTTATTTATCTAATCAATGGTACGTCTCGATGTCTGAGCTTGCTAAAGTTTCTTTATCAGCTTTTGATTCAGGACGCTTTAAATTTGTGCCAGAGAGATACTCTGGGATTTTCAAAAATTGGCTTAGTGAAATAAAAGATTGGTGTATTTCTCGTCAGATTTGGTGGGGACATCAAATTCCAGTTTTTTATTATGACGATACTCCGGCTAATACCAGTGTTCAAGAACTTCACCAGCTTGTAAAATCCCAAAACAATTGCTTTATTGATGACAATGATAGATTGATCAGATATTACGCAAGCCAGTCTCCAAGAGATCCTGCTCACTATCAAGATCCTGATGTTTTGGATACTTGGTTTAGTAGCGCTTTATGGCCTTTTGAAACTCTTAAATCTGAGCATGGTTCTTTAAACTCCAGTGATTGGGATAAAAAAGTTTATCAGAGTTTTTATCCTACAAGTGTTTTGGCGACAGCAAGAGAAATTATTAATTTATGGGTCACTAGAATGATTTTTTCTAGTTTGTTTTTTGAGCAGGATATTCCTTTTAGAGATATTCTTATACATCCTGTAGTTCAGACTCCTGATGGTAAGCGCATGAGCAAGTCTAAAGGTAATGCTATTGATCCTCTTGAGATGATTGCTAAATACGGAGCTGATGCCTCACGTATGTGGTACGCCAGTGTCGGGGTTATTTCTAATCAAGACGTTAAATTTCCTGGACAAAAAGATAAGGATAAATCATGGACTTCAGATACCTTTGAGCAGTACAAAAAATTTGCTAATAAATTATTTAACGCTTTTAAATTTACTTGTCTTAAACTCAATGAAGATGGTAGTTTTATTCCTCAAGCTCCAGAGAATTGGGATAAATCTAAATTCAATCTTGCTGATACTTGGATACTAAATAAATTTTTTGTTTTAGTTACTACTGTCAATCAAGCTTTTGAGATCTATGATTTATCAAGTGTTCAAAAATCTATTTATGAATTTATTTGGTTTGATTTTTGCGACTGGTATATTGAAGCTGTAAAAGTCAAGCAGGGAGCAGATTTTAATACTCAAAAACAAATTTTATTTTATATTCTAGAAGCGTCTTTAAGATTACTTCACCCAATAATGCCTTTTATAACCGAAGAAATATGGCAAAACCTAAAATCGAGTTTTGATTTTTCTAATATTTCTGACTCAATCATTAATAAGGATCTAGATACTAAATACTCAAGTAGTATTTGTTTTGCTAAATATCCAAATTCATGTCCAGCATTTTTTGAGGATAATAATAATTTTGCAGAAAAAATGGAATTTATTCTTGGTATTATTTCTCAACTCCGTAATACTCGTCAAAGCCTTGGTATATCTTGGGCTAATCAGCTTGATATCTATTACGAAACCCAAAATCCAGGTCATAGATCAGCTCTTGAATCTGCGCAAGCTTTTGTTCAAGAAATGGGTAAGGTCGCGAAGCTATCTCCTAAGCCAGAACACCTTGCTCGCCCATTAAATGTGTTTGTTGTAGAATCATCTAAATTTTATGTACCTCTTTTAAATCTTGTCGATATTGAAAAGATCAAGTCAGGTATTAATCTAAAAATTACTAAACTTGATAAAGATATCTTGGGTCTTGAATCTCGGCTGAATTCACCTAATTTCATCCAAAACGCCTCAAAAGAAAAAATCATAGAGACAAAAGCCTCTCTTGAACAACTTTTGGCTCAAAAACAAACCTATTTAGATGAAATAACTGCATTAATTTAATTTTTTAACTCAATCTTAAACTGTTTTTTATTTTATAAAGGTGGATTAATAATTACAGGAGGGTCTCTGTCTCAAAACTCTACCATTGATCAATCAATAGAATTTGCTAAACAAGTTTTATCAGCTAAGCCTGGTGAAGTTGTTAAAGTAGGCCATAGTTTTA
>JBEAYS010000089.1:0-3753 GCA_041170505.1 Cyanobacteriota bacterium | reverse complement strand
GCCTGTGCTCGCCTGCGTGAAAAATTATTCTGTAATTTAACCAAGTGCAGTCTTTTTGTTTTTCTTTTTCTAAGAGCTCTATTTCTAAACTTAGTTTAGCGTTTAGGTCTTGGGCGTCACTATTAGATTTAAGTACAGGCATGTATAATCTCCTCAGCAACTAGCCTAGCGGTATCTAAGCCAGTAAGCGATTGCCGAAATTCGTTGAGTAAGGATTTTTGCTGGTGGTAATAATCGGAGAAATTCTCTAATGGATTACTTGATAAAAAATTCTCTGTTTCTTGGATGAAATTTTGCTCGGTGGCGGAGTATTGTAAAAATTCTTTTACTAAATCTTTTTGGTTAATGATATTTGCTAAGCCCGCTTTAGATGTGGTCCTAAAAATCAGATAAAAAATATAATTTATCAAATTAGATTTATAAGCTAAGAAATGTGGAGTGCCATAAAGCGCCGCTTCAAGTGTTACAGTGCCAGAACATAGCCAGAGTAGGTCTGCTCCGCTTAAAAGCTTATGGTTATTGGATTTGGAGCCGTCAATCATCTGGATATCTGACCCTTGTTTGTAACCATTTTTATAAAAAATTTCTTGGCTAAGATTTTCGGCTTTTGCAATAATGAATTTAAATTTTTTTTCAGGGTGTCTTAAAATCAGTGATTGAGCAGATCTTAGCATTAAAGGAAGCATATATTTGATTTCGGATTTTCTGCTTCCAGGAAAAAGTCCGATCAAGATTTCATCAGATCTTGCAAAATCTTGTTTTGGGGTTGGGGCTAGAAGGCTGGTAGCGACTGGGTTCCCGACATATCTATAAGGGATTTGGGCTTGCTTGTAAATAGCTTGCTCAAAAGGTAAAGTGCATAAAACTTTATCAATGTTTTTTTTGATTTTATTGATGCGCCATGGTCTTGAGGCCCATAGCTGGGGTGCTATATATTCATAGATAGGTTTTTTGAAACTAGATTCTTTTAAGGCGCGTGCTAGTTCGAGGTTAAAGCCACTATAATCAACAAGCAAGACCAAGTCTGGATCCAGCTTAATGATTGAATCTGAAATTTTTTGCTTGAGCTTGAGAATTGTGCTGAGGTTCTTTACTACTTCAGTAACTCCAGAAAAACTATAATTCTTGTAATCAAAAATTACTTTTACTCCACGCTCCTCAAGAGCCCTAGATCCAAATGCGTAAAATTGAATTTTAGGATTTAGTTTTTGGAGCTCGTCTACAACCCTGCTTGCATGAGCTTCTCCGCTAAATTCTCCGCAGCTTATAAAAATTTTTGGTACTTTTTCTGTCAAGATTTCAGCTCCGCTGATAGATGCGCTCTTGCAATTGCTTGCATCTTGTTGAAAGTATTAATAAAACCATTAGCGCGGGACGCTGTCAGAGTCTGTGATAGACCCATACCTTCGATAAATTCTGGGTTTACAGCCAGGACCTCACTTGGGTTAATACCACTTAAGCCTTCTACCAATAAAGCTAATAAACCTAAGACTAGGTGTGAGTTTGACCAACCTCGATAATAAATTAAACCATTATTGAGCTCGCCGTTGATATAAGTCAATGAAGCACAGCCTTTTACCTGGTGATCTTCAGTTCTTTCATCTTCTGGATATTGAGGTAGTTTTTTGCCAAGCTCAATAATCCTCTCGAAGCGTTTATTAGTATCGGCTATCTTAGCGAATTGATTAAATCTCTTTTCGAGATTTGGTGGAAGATTGTAAGGATTTTTTTGTGTTTCGCTCATGGCTAAAAAATTCTTTGATTTTTTTCTTGATCTCAAAGCTGTCACTTAAAGAAACAAAAGTACTCGGTCCAGCCTGCATTTCTACATCTATAAGTGTACCAAGCGCCTCAAATAGTGCTCTAAATTTAATCCTATCAAAACTATAATCTCTAAATGTGATCTCGTGGCTATCATCTAGAGCCTCCATAAACTGCAAAATTTCAGCGGTAGTGATGTTACGATCAAAATTTAATAAGGTTTTTAGAGAAGGTGGCAGACTCTCAAACTCCTCTTCGCTGTAGTCATAGTTCAAAAACTCTTTTAGCTTTCTGCCTTTTAGGATTTTTTTGACTTGTTTTTGAAGTTCTATTAGGTACCTGCTATTAATTAACTGCGCAACCGGACCATGGTAATGGCTCTGAGGTGTTATGGTTTCGCTTATTGGGCGCTCTGAGATCTCCCTGACTGGGTCAATTCTATTAGGGATTACTGCTCTTGGCCCGAAATTGGATCTTATTTGCATCTTATCTGAAATTTCATAGGGGTATAATATACTTTTTAATAAGACGAAATTCTACGCCTTAAGTTTCAATTTCTTATTTTTGATTATTCTTCTGTTATCTATAGATTTTCTTAATCGCTTATTATTTGGAAAAATGCAGTTTTAATATCAATGTCTATAATAATTGGGCTAAAATTGTATTTTACGGGGGTTTAGTAATAAATCTTTTGGTGGCGTAGCCAAGTGGTAAGGCAGAGGTCTGCAACACCTTTATGCGCTGGTTCAAATCCGGTCGCCACCTCCATTATTGTTTGGAATTATCTGGGTTTTGTGGAAGCGGTAAGTGCGGCCCGTTAGCCGAATTTCAAGATCTGGAACATCAGTATCGCTATAACAAAACTGAATACTAAGATAAAATTTTTCAGCGTTAGCAATAAAAGCTAAGCTCATCTCATCAGAAATAAATTTTTTAAATAGAGCTGGAACCTTATCAGAGCAAGGTTCGTAAGCTAAGTCTAAAAAATTATCTAAATGCTTGAGTAGCACAAAATCTTCTTTTGTTAGTTTTTGGTAAATGATTAATTCATTAACAAGTCCGGATTTCAAAAACTCAAGACTCAATCTAGGACCGGCTTCTATTAGGGTCTTAGTGTAGCCATCTTGGGCAAGTGTGGTTAGTAATTCTGTAAAATCGTGGTAGTCACTATTATTCTTCTTTTCAAGTATTCGTCGTGGTGACTGGGTCTGGAAGATTTTAAGCTGGCTGTAATCTTCACTAGAAAAATTATTGCGGTTTTTTAAAATTAAAATATCAGGATCTTTTATATCGGCAAGCCCAAGTGCCTCGGGACTAAAGCGAATATTATAAGAGGGGTTATCAGCAAGTACTGTGCTAATGCTTGTGATGAGGAGCTGGTGTGTGGATCTAAGTCTGTGAACGCTTCTGCGTGACTCTTCGTTTGTGAACCATTGTGATCCGTGCTTTGGCGGGCTGTTCATCGAGAGTTTTTCGTCTCTGGCAATTTTACAGCTTAGCCAAAAAGGGTAATTCAGGCGATGAAAAAAAACTCTATTTAAGTAGGTTGATTCTTGCTTAGTGCGGTCGTTAAGACTCTCTGGTCCTAAGACCTCTATGCTGCTCAAACAGATGGCTTCAGCACCTTTACCAGCAACCAAAGGATTTGGGTCTTTGCTTGAATAAATTAGTTTTTTGAAGCCATGCTTAGTAATTAGATCCGCGCAAGGAGGGGTCTTGCCGTGATGCGAGCAAGGTTCAAGATTTATATAAATATTGCAATCTTCTAGTTTGATACCGGAGTTTGCCTGAGACTCAAAAAAAGAATTGATGGCGTTAGGCTCTGCGTGCGGCTTACCGTATTCTCGGTGGAAGCCTTGGGCGATAATTTTGTCTTGGTAAGTTATCACGCAACCCACTAGAGGATTTGGGTAAGCGAGTGTTTCACCTTGGCTAGCAAGCTGGAAGCAGATTGATAAAAATTTATCATGCATGAAATTATTTAATCAACGC
>JBEAYS010000088.1:0-3901 GCA_041170505.1 Cyanobacteriota bacterium | reverse complement strand
TCGCTGAAGAAATCAAAGGTAGCAGGTCCAAAGCCGCTGTCTAAGGCGTTTGAGCTTGAACAAAAAAGTCCTAGTAATTGATAACTATGATTCTTTTACCTATAACTTGGTGCAATATCTCCAAGAGTTAGGTGCAAGTACAGTTGTTTGGCGTAACGATGAATATCCTATTGATCTTGCCATTCAAAAACTGCTCGAGCTCAATCCCTCTCATATATTGATTTCTCCAGGTCCGGGCAGACCGGCTGATTCGGGTATTAGTCTAGAGCTGATCCAAAACTTCAAAAACAAAATTCCCATTTTGGGGGTTTGTTTGGGTATGCAGGCCATCGGTGAGTTTGCTGGGGCCAAATTAATACACGCGCCAGAATTAATGCACGGCAAAGCAAGTGAAATATTGATCCGATCTCATCACTCTCTATACAAAGATATACCCAAAAATCATCGCGCCACTCGCTACCACTCCTTGATTTTAGAGCGTGCCAGCGTGGATACTTGCCCTAATCTTGAGCTTTTAGCTGAGACCAAGGATGGCTTAGTTATGGCGATTGCTCACAAACAAGCCCCTACCTTAGTAGGTGTTCAATACCACCCC
The DNA here is from genome assembly GCA_041170505.1 of Cyanobacteriota bacterium. Taxonomy (GTDB): domain Bacteria; phylum Cyanobacteriota; class Vampirovibrionia; order LMEP-6097; family LMEP-6097; genus JBEAYS01. Next base: position 3,306 of record JBEAYS010000088.1, on the reverse strand, counting down.
GAGTCAATATTATCTGAATATGGACATAAGCTTTTAGCCAATTTTTTAGATTTACAGTGATTAAGGGCTGAATCTTACAGCTCTAAGCGTTATAATTTTTAGAAGTGCTTGTTTTGGGTATTAATACTGGCACATCCGTGGACGGAGTCGATATGGCTCTTGTCAGATGGAACTTGGATAATTTAAAAGATTTTAAGATTATCAAAGAGTCAAGTTACAAGTTTGATCCTGGTGTCAAACACGATATTGATATTTTAATAGCTCTCCAAAAATCATCACTAGAAGATCTATCAAATTTGAATTTCAAATATACTCAGTTTATATCAGCACTAGTAAGTGATTTCATCAAAGATTTATCCAATGAAAATTTTCATGAGCAGATTGACTTGATTGGAATGCACGGTCAGACTGTGTTTCATGGGACTAAAAGTACCCTCCAACTTGGAAACCCTACTGTACTGGCAACAATAAGTGGTATTCCTACCATCGCAGATTTCAGATCAGCAGATATTGCTGTTGGCGGCTGTGGAGCTCCTTTGACAAGTTTTATTGATGAAAAGCTTATTAGATCTGACACTGAGTCTGTAGCAACCCTCAATATAGGAGGTATTGCTAATATTTCTGTAATGCTAGTAAACAAGCCTACTATTGCCTTTGATACTGGACCTGGTAATACTTTAATTGATTCACTAACTCAAAAACTCTTTCATAAACCTTATGACTTAAACGGTGCAATTGCCTATCAAGGCAGGGTAAATGAGGATTTTATTGAAGCTATGTATTTTAAGACGGAGTACTTCAAATTGCCCCCTCCCAAATCAACTGGCAGAGAGCTTTTTGATGATAAGTACGCTGATAAATTTTTGGATCTGGGCAATAAAGAAAACATTATCGCTACCGTTAGTCATTTTACGGTATCTACCATTACTCGTGAATTAAAAAAATATCCTATTACAAAATTATATATGTCTGGCGGTGGGGTAAATAACTGTTTTATTATGGACCATCTCAAAAGAGCAAACCCCCGTATCGTTTTTTTAGATCATTCGCACTTTGGGATAAAAAGTCAATACAAAGAGGCTATTTTGTTTTCTTTGCTGGCTTTTACTAGTTTTCATGGCATTCCCAATAATGTGCCAAGCTCGACTGGGGCTCGCCGTGAGGTGGTTTTGGGTACCCTAGCTAATCCTGGAGCTTCTATCAAGTCATTACGGTGCCAAGTTTAGTATTATAGTTATAGGTTATGGCAAACAAATTCTCACTTACAAAAATAGTAGCTACTTTAGGCCCGTCTAGTGAAGACGAAGCGGTTTTAAGAGCAATGATAGAAGCTGGCATGAGTGTGGCTCGCATTAACTGCTCGCACGGAGATTGGGACGTACGCCGTCAAAGAATCGAATTAATCCGTAGGCTCTCTAAAGAATATAATCGTCCTATCGGAATTATGGCTGATCTTCAAGGTCCTAAAATCCGCACTGGGACTTTGCCTGCAGCAGGTGTGCCGATAAAAGCTGGCGAAAAGATTATTCTAACGGTCAATGAAAGTTCTGCTGATTACACATCAAGCCCGCTTAGAGTATTTATTAGAAACTATCCTGAGCTTCCTACAGAAGTAGCACCTGGTCAAAGAGTGCTTCTTGATGATGGACTTTTAAGATTGCAAGTTTTATCTATTAATGGCTCGGATGTGGCTTGTGAAGTCGCTGTCGGCGGAGTGCTCAAATCCAATAAGGGAGTGAATTTACCGGAATCTGAACAGCTTAATCTAGTCGCCATCACACAAAAAGATCGTGAGGACATTAAGCACGCGGTCGCTTTGCAAGTAGATTTTATCGCTTTATCGTTTGTGAGACACGGAGATGATATAAAAGAACTAAAAGCTTTAATCTGGGACGCTCATCCAGAAGCGCCAATAAAAATTATCGCCAAAATCGAAAAGCCGCAGGCAATCAAACAGCTGGATAGTATTCTGGCTGAAGTGGATGGAGTTATGGTAGCGCGCGGAGATCTAGGCGTAGAGCTGGATCCAGAAAAAGTACCCATGCTCCAAAAAGAAATTATCCGTAGATCTAATTATCATGAGAAGTTCGTTATCACTGCTACTCAAATGATGGACTCGATGATCAAAAATCCCTTCCCGACGCGCGCCGAGGTCTCTGATGTGGCTAATGCGATTCTCGATGGGACTGATGCTGTCATGCTTTCGGGCGAAACAGCTTCCGGAGATCACCCAGTCTTAGCAGTCGATTATATGCGCAAAGTAGCTCTAGAAGCGGAAGCTAGCGGATGTATTGAGGTGAAGATGAGAGATCTTGCGACCATTGATCCGACTGATGAAGAAAAAATCAACTCTGTTGCGATCGCTCAGAGTATAAAAAATTACGCTCGCCTCGATCATATAAAAGCAATAGTCGCTTTTTCGTGCTCAGGCAGAAGCGTTCAGTTGATCTCGAAGATGCGTCCTAAATCTTCGATTATCGCCTGCACTACTTATAGACAGACTTACAATTATTTATCTATTGTCTGGGGAGTTACGCCAATTTATTTTAATCAAGTAGATCGCACGACTCAAACCATGATCAATATTGAAAATGAGCTAATTAATAAAGGGATAGTGAACCAAGGTGAAACCATTGTTATTACTGGTGGTATCCCAATTGCCGCTCGCAGTGTGCCTAATTTTATTAAGATCCAGAAATGCGATGGTTCTTTAAATCAGCTCTTGCAAGCACAGCAAATTCAAAACATTCAATGCCTTGATAAAAAAGATCTTGGACCAACTTTGACTGCAAAATAATATTATACCCAATTTATTTTTTCTATAACACCGCAGGTTATCTTACTACAAATGTGCTAATATAGATTCAGGGAGTATTAGAGAAATTTGTATTCCAGAATTGCCCAGAATCCTATTTTTTTAGCTCCTCCTGAGTTAGTTAAGGATTCGCTGAAAAACGAAGTTTTGAGGCGGAATCTGGTTAACAAGTATATTAAGGATCCACAAGCAAAAATTTCAATCGAAAAAACAAATACAAAACTCCAGCCAATAATTCCAAAACAAAATGAGAATAATCAACTTGAAAAATTTTTAAATCATTTTGCAATTAAAACCTTTATTCCTGAATTTGCTAATTTTTTTTCAATTATTGGTAATGGAACTTCTGCGTTTGCCAATATTTTTGATTTATCTGAAGGCGTAAAAAAATTTAGTAACAGTTTTGGGCAAAAAGGCACTAGAATATTTTTGATTTTAAATGGAGCTATTAATGCACTTGAATATTTTAATAAGAAAAATCTTCTTGGTGC
>JBEAYS010000087.1:0-11266 GCA_041170505.1 Cyanobacteriota bacterium | reverse complement strand
GGATTGTATCTGAGCTTAATCTATGCGTTTTTATTAATTAGCATCCTAGTTTGGAAAAATATTTTTAACATCAAAAAAATTTTTTTATTTATATTAATCACACAGCTTCTTGTGCTTCCTCTAAAATTCTATAATTTTAAAAAATTTGGTATCTTTGCTAACAATCGTTACCAAGGAACAGGAGCTGTACTGTGGTTTTTAACAGAAGAAATGCTAAGATCTAAGCCCCCTCAAAACAATATTTGGCTTACTCAATACCTGTTATCTACAACGGAAAAATTTAAATCATCTTACAAAATCCAAAATGCACAATCTAGTCGACAAGCTTTTTTTGGAGCTGTAATTTCTATAAATAACCAAGGAAGAGTTGGAGCTCTTATTCATCCAGAAACACAAAAACTCCTTAGTTCTAAAGAATGGAATTCTATAGCTGTTAAATACTGGCTTGAGACTATTATTCAAAATCCCCAGCTGAGCATAAAAAGTCTCTGGGTGAATGTAAAAGAATATCTTTTCACTAATAATCTATACTTTAAAAGTGATATACTTTATTCTTTAAAACCAGAATTAAATAGAGAATTTTCATTTTTCACCTTAGTACCCTTCTCTTTAAAAGATCAATTTGATCCAGGTTTAAAAAATTGTCAAATTATCAAACCTCTTTTTATTTCAGAAGCTGGTGAGCTCTTTACTGATGCTAGTTTCAAGACGATCCTGAAAAATTCTTATGCTCTTATGATTAATACCAATACTAATTACGCTTTTGTTATTCCTGAAAAAGGTCTTTCTGTGCTGATCCAAAAATCTTTATATCCGATTCCTCTAAGTAAAATAGTTTTACCTTTATTCTTGATTTCCTTGCTTTTCTTTTTATTGAAAAATAATTCTCAACTAAACCCTAGAGAGTTATTAATTGCTTGGTTCCTAATATTATCTTCGATGTTTTTTCTGATTCTACCTGTTTTAATTCATGGTGAGCCCAGATACCAAATACAATTCACTCATCTCATGCTCTTTTTTATTGTTTTCGTTTTTTCTAGACTAAATTCTTCAAACAGATAAAATTCGACCACTATTCAAATCAATCAAATAATCAACTTTGATTTTATTGTGTAAGTGGTAAGGTGGAAACGCGGCTGTGTTGACTGTGTACCTAATTGGAACTCCTTGATAATTTTTCAAAGGTAAAGCAAGTGATTTTGTATGTAAAATATCTTTAATAGTGATTGGGTTTCTATTCGGCATAGCCGTCCAATAGAATTGTTCTGGAATCAGTACCGTAATTACTTTTGAATTTTTTGCTGGAAGTCTTTGTAGTATATCTAAATTAAACTTATTATAAATTCTGCCACTTTCAAGAGATAAATCATAAATCTTATATTTAAAATCTTTATAGTTACTAGGGAAAACCAAAAGAAAAGACAAAGCTACTAAACCAATTAAATAATTTTTTTTATGATACGCAAGAGTAATCAAAGCAATAATCAAACTAGGAGTTAAACCTCGTATATCCCTCGTATCATAAGCATCATAGAACAAAAACAAAGATAGAAAATAAATTAATTGAATAATAACAACTGCTAGAATCAATCTACTTTTTGTTTTGCACCAAGTACTTATTAAAAATATCAAAGAAACTACAAAAACTAATTTTGTAAGGAAATAATAGTTTGAATAATAATATTTATAAAAAAACATCGGCATATTCATTGCCACATTGTTATAAACACTATTTATACATGCCGGCAAATTCCCTTGTTTAATAAATTCACTACAATTCCCTAGTACCAAACCATAGTAAGTTGCATGAAATAGTTTTAAATAAACCATCCCCAATCCCAAAATGAAGATACTTAGAGCAGTAAAGTACCAAAAATCATTTTTTTTCTTAGTAAAAGCAAAAATACCTAATATTGAAAGAACCCAGCTATATCTAAAAAAACCTGCCAAGAGAATAATTAGACCTAATAAAAAAAAATCTTTTTGGGATACTACCTTCGTTTCTTCAAGTCCTTTTGATATTTCAATAAGGTAAAAAACAATTATATTTGCTAAAAAAATATGTATAATTTCTGGCGTAAATGCAAAACAATTCCAAAGTGTAGTGAAATAAGATAGTTGAATCGTAATTAAAATATACTTGGATAATCTATCAAATTGATTAGATCGCATGATTAGAAAAACTAATGTGCCTAGTAAAAAGAAATTTACCCAAAGAATTAAATGATCATTAAAACCAAAAACTTTAGCAATTAATCCATAAAAAATTGCATAGCCTGGTCCGTGAGCCCCTGCTTCCCCAATTTTTGAAACAGATTCATCTTGAATGTATGGAGATAAAATTGAACTATTCTCAAAAAAAGCCTTGGTGTCAAGATAGTACCAAATTGGATCAGCCCGAGAAGGCATATATTCATCAATAAAAAAAACCCTAGAAAAATGATACAAATAAAAACCTAATAAAACTAAGGTAGTAAAGAAAAAAAACTTGGTCAACAAACTATAATATTGTTTTTGCACAATAGACTATCTCTGCTCAATCGACACGTAAGATTGTTGATTAGGACCAGTGTAAATTTGTCTAGGACGGAAGATCTTGCGCGCGCCAAGATCTCTTTGCTCTTTCCAATGAGCAAGCCAGCCTGGGACTCTACCAAGCGCAAACATAACCGTAAACATATTCACCGGGATCCCCAATGCTTTATAAATTATTCCTGAATAAAAATCTACATTAGGGTAAAGTTTACGCTCCACAAAATAAGGATCATTGAGAGCTTCTTCTTCAAGGCCTTTAGCGATATCCAGCAAAGGATCATTAATACCAAGCTTATTAAGAACCGTTTCACAAGACCTTCTCAGGATCTTAGCGCGTGGATCAAAATTCTTGTAAACTCTATGACCAAAACCCATTAAACGAATTTTTGATTTTTTATCTTTTACTTTTGCTAGGTAAGTTTTATAATCATCTCCGCTCTGATGAATATTTTCAAGCATCTCCAAAACCGCTTGATTAGCACCTCCGTGCAGAGGACCCCAGAGAGCCGCGATTCCAGCAGACATACAAGCATAAATACTAGCTCCAGAACTCTGTACTGTACGAACAGTAGATGTAGAGCAGTTTTGCTCATGATCAGCATGTAAAATCAAAAGCTGATTGACGACTTTAACGATATCAGGATCAATATGGTACGGCTCAGTTGGCATAGCAAACATCATATTTAGGAAGTTTGCACAATAACTAAGTGAGTTATCAGGATAGATCAAAGGCTGTCCAATAGACTTTTTGTAAGAAAAAGCTGCGATAGTTCTTAGCTTAGAAAGCAATCTAATAATATCTACTTGCACCTGCTCGTCTCTATCTTCGATAGATTGCGGATAGTAAGTAGAAAGCGAACAAGTCATCGAACTTAAAATTGCCATTGGATGTGCGCTACTAGGAAAACCTGCAAAAAGATGAATCATATCTTCATGAAGAAGAGAGTGGCGCGTTAGACCTTTTGAAAAATTTTCTAGCTCTTCTTTGTTTGGTAATTTGCCGTAAATCAATAGATAAGCGGTTTCTACGAAGGTAGATTTATCAGCGAGCTCCTCGATATCAATTCCGCGATATCTAAGGATACCTTCCTCGCCATCAATAAAACAAATGGAACTCTGACAAGAACCGGTGTTCACAAAACCATAGTCCATAGTAATCAAACCAGTATCAGCTCGCAAGTTAGAAATATCTAACGCACGCTCTTTTTCTGTGCCCTCAATAATCGGTAAGTCGTAAACTTTTCCATCAAGATTTAATTGCGCAGTTTTAGTAGTGACAGCCGTATCAAGGTTCATAATTATTATTTTCCCGTTTTTTTAGGGTTTATAACTTTATTATATGACACCTTGTATTTATGGCTCTAGGCGGGGTTTTTTGGCTTTTTATTATCCTTGCCCATCTTATCTTCAAGATCAATTTTAAAAGGTAAAAGTGGCACAGCATTGGAATTATAAATACTAGTTACCGGCATATCAGACCAAGCATAGCGTAAATATTTATAAGAATCCAAAAGGCCATCATGAAAAACTTTTATCGAGTTATTTTCAACTTTTATTTTAGCTGGCACTATAGACCCAGATTTACTTACCCATTCAAAACCGTTAGGACCCTCAGTGTTTTTTTGATAAAGCCCATTTGTGGAGCCCGCAAAAAATATATCCACTGCAGTTTTACCTTTTTTAAAAGATTTAAACTCCAAATTATCAGCATCATTTTTTTTGCCGTATAAATATTTCAAAGCAAGATTAGAGAGCCTTGCGCCAACTTCTTCTTTTTCTTTTGGATGAACATCACCATCAGCATCCCCAAGATCAAACGCAGTCGCCATATAATGTAGAGGGATTTCTTTTGTAAGTTGATGCTGAACTAGACGAAACTGAGCTAAATTGTCTTTTAAAGTAGTTTCTTTATAAGCCGCTAGTTGTACAGAAAAGAAAGGTAATTTTTCATTAGCGAAGCGCGCGCGCCAGTCAGAAACAAGAGCCTTAAATAAATCATCATAAAGCTCCGGTTTATCTACATTAGCTTCACCTTGATACCAAAGAACCGCTTTTATATCATATGGAATCACAGTCGCTATGTGTGAATTAAAAAGTACAGTAGGATATTCTTGCTCAGTTTGAGTCATAGCCTGCCATTGAGAAATCTTAAAGGAGCTAGGGATACTCACACCAATTTCAGAGTTGGACATCGATTCAGCGTAAGCTTGAATTTTTTCAGTAGAACTATCTGATGGTCGCAAGCGAATATTGATTTGATTAGTTCCTTGCAAAAGATTTTTGTTAAGTGAACAAATATTCGAACTTGGATTATCAGTACCGACTTTTACACCATTAAACCAAACCGTCTTAGGAATGCTTCCTTCGCCGAGTTTGATTTTTAGATCTTTGGAATATAAGATATCTGGCAATTCAAAAGAGCCTACAAGCCAATACTGAAGCGGCACAGAGAAATTATCAAAAACTTCTTTATACTCAGGGAATTGAGCAAGAGATTTTTTGCTCATCCAATACTCAATTTTAGTATTGCCCCACGAACTATGAATAATACCGATAGGTACGTTTACATTATCATAAATTCTTTTTGCAAAAGCATAAGCTACAGCTGATTGAAACCCAACTGTGGTGCGGCTATTAACTAGCCATTTACCATCAATATCTTTGCCAATTTTACCTAGAGGTTTGTTTTTTATTGTTATAAATCTTATTTGTTGATAGTTATCAGCGCTAGCCAAATTCTCTTCGTAATGATTGCAAGCAGAAACAGTCCACTCCATATTGGATTGCCCCACAGCAAAAAACACATCGCCAACCAAAACATTATGAATAGTAATTCTATTAGCCCCAGAACTTAAATAAATTTCAAAAGGACCACCAGCACCATGCGGTTTCATCTCAGCTTTCCAGGCGCCTTTGTCATTAGCTTTAGCGCTATATTTTTTTCGATCAAACTTAATTGATACTTTAGCTCCAGGTTTAGCCCAACCCCAAATTTTAATAGGCACATCTCTTTGGAGCACCATATTATCAGAGAATAATCCTTGCACTCTTAGCTTGTTATCAACATTAGAATTCATCAAAAAACAAGACGTGCAAAAAAAACTTAAAACCAAAAAAAGGATAATTTTTTTCATAAACTTTTTAACCAAATAGCAATTCCAAAAGCTATTTCTTCTCTAATAGGATACCAAATCCAATCATGATCAGCACCAGAAAAAATCTTGATGGATTTATTAGTAGATGCTATCTTTTCAAAATAATTATTTTGAGTTTCATTATCTACGACCTGGTCATCTTTCATTTGTATGAGTAAAACAGGGGCTTTGATATTTTTTAGATTTGATTTAGTAAAATTTCCTAGCTGTAAAATTTCAAATAATAAAGTTTGAGTCACCGAGCTCACTCTAAGAGGATCTTTCATTGCTGGAGTCTCTTGCATTTTTTCTGAAACTGGCATCTCGACATAAACATCTCTAGCAAATAAACATTTATCAATCAGATATTTAAATAGAGTAGAGATTACAAAAAAGGCATTAAAAGTTTTTGCTGAGCCTTTATATCCAGGTACAGAAAGAATCAAACTATCGCCAGGTCTAAGCTGAATATTAGAGACCAAAACCGCTCCCAGACTGTGTCCTAGTATCGATATTTTAGCGTCAGGATTTTGGGCGACTAGAGCTTGATATTTTTTACTTACAAAATCAAGCCACTCTTGAAAACTATCGATATGTCCTCTAGTAAAATGGCTAGAAATCCGTCCTAGAGCGTGATTCTGCCCAAAACCAGGTAGATCATAAGCATAAAAATCTATATTATATTTTTGAAGCTCTGTTTTTAAATTATCAAACCAGCCACTATGCCCGCCAAGACCATGAACCGCTAAAATAATTTGTTTACTAGGCATAAAGTGAATTCACCACTAACCATCTTATACCCATGCTAACCATAATTCCGAGAAAAGAGCCCACCAAGACTTCTTTGGGGCTATGACCTAGTAATTCTTTTAGTTTAGCGCCGCTAAGCTTATGCTCTTCTGAGAATAATTCTTGAATAATTTTATTAAGCACAGTCGCCTGCTTGCCAGCTGCGCGTCGCACTCCAGCTGAATCATAGAGCACAACAGCTGATACTGCAAAAGCAAGTGCAAAATACATAGAACTAAAACCTTCAATCAAACCCACTGAGCAAGCCATTGCTACTATTGATGAGCTATGACTAGAAGGCATCCCCCCCGTGGTTACCAGCATGCGAGGATCTAGCTTCTTAAATCTAATTGCATAAATAATAGTCTTTAAGACTTGGGCTATTACATTAGCCGCGACTAAAGAAGTAATAACTTCATATCCAGTAGAATCAATTGTTTCGAGAAATGACATAATCAGCTACTAGATTAAGTTTATCAGCATAAATCAGGCTGTCTAGTATCTTTTGCTTGGCTTGATCAATAAGATCCCAAGCAATTTGCTTAGATTTGTCGATTCCGTACTCTTTTACGTAGGTATGCTTGTTTTGCTTGATGTCTTTTTGACTGGTTTTACCAAGCTGATCGGTACTTGCTGAGCAATCCAACACATCATCAGTAATTTGAAAAGCCAGCCCCAGATTAGTCGCAAAAAGATCCAGTGCCTCGAGTTTTTCTTGGCTCACACCAGCAAGCTTAGCGGGTAGAGTGATAGAAGCCTTTAGAAGAGCACCCGTTTTGAGAGCGTCCATTTTTTTTACTTCATAGATGTCTAAGTCTTGTGACTGCGATAACTCTAAGTCCATAGCTTGCCCTTGGATCATGGCACATATCGCTTGCAAAAACTCTATTTGAACAGGGGCTAGCTTATTATGGTAGGCTGGCGGAGTAAAATCAGCCAGTACTTTAAGAGGATAAACCATCAAAAAATCTCCCGCGAGCAAAGCATTAGCTTCTCCAAAAACCTTATGGTTAGTGGCTTTACCACGACGGAGATCATCATCATCCATACAAGGCAAATCATCATGAATTAAAGATCCGCAGTGCACCAGCTCGACAGCCAGCGCCAAACCCGCTCCAGGATTAGCACTAAAGCTCATAGGCTCACGCTGTTTAAGCACGGCTTCAGCACTCAGCAGACTCAAGATCGCTCTTAAACGCTTACCACCATTGAGAATACTATAAGAAACAGCCTCTTTAAGAACTCCACTTAAGACAAAATCACCCTCTAGAATCCAGCGGGCAAGCTCTTTATCCACGCACTCTTTATAAGGCGCAAGAACTTGTTTATAGTCCACTTCTTGTTTTTGTTTCATCAGGTTAGATTTCGATTATGGTAGCACCCCAGGTCAAACCCGCACCAAAACCGACAAGAGCGATTTTTAGAGTATTACCATCTTCGCGATATTTAATTTTACCTTGCTCCAAAGCCTCATCCAGAGCGATTGGTATACTCGCCGCGCTGGTATTACCGTATCTATTGATATTGACTATAACCTTATCGCTGGACAAACCCAATCTGCGAGCGGCACTATTTATAATTCTGACATTAGCTTGATGAGGGACTAAGTAATCGATTTGCTCTGGCTTGATTCCTGACAGTTCGCAAGCCTTGTCAAGTGCGTCAGGGACGGCTTTTACAGCAAACTCATAAACAGCTGGTCCATCCATAAACACCATTTCACGAGTCTCGGTGATATCTTTTTGAGCGACGGGATAGTGCGAGCCTTGATTTTTTAGGAATAGTGAGCATTGCTCATCACCAGCTGAACGTATATAAAAAGGATGCATACAGTTTTTTTCTTGAGAGGTTGCAGTTATCAAAGCCGCACCAGCACCGTCTCCAAAAATAATTGCCGTTTTTCTATCTGACCAATCGACAAACTTACTCATCAGATCAACAGCAATCACCAAGACGTTTTTACACTGCCCAGATTGAATAAAATTATAAGCAGTATTAAGTCCATAAATAAAACCTGTGCACGCCGCTGAAATGTCAAAAGCCGCTGCTTTAGTAGCACCAAGTTTAGATTGAATCAAGCAAGCTGTGCTTGGAAATAAAAAATCACCCGTAGCAGTAGAACAAATAATTAAATCAATATCTTCGGGCTTAACTTCAATACCCTGATATTTTTTTGCGCTTTTTAGGGCCATAAGCGCAGAACGACAGCCAAGTGAAACAGCTGTTTCCTCAGGCTTGGTAGGATCGACGACCCTACGTTCTTTTATGCCCGTTCTTTGAACTATCCAATCGTCAGTAGTTTCAAAAAGCTTCTCAAGATCGAAGTTAGTGACCACTTTTTCAGGGAGAGCACGCCCCCAGCCTATTATTTTTGCGCCGTATTGCATGAATGAGTATAATTATAGCAAATTTCTGACATTGGTGTCAGAAACATCACTACCAAGTCTTAATTATGATGTTATACTCATAATTAAGGTTAAGAACAAAAGTTCTCCAAGCCAGCAATTATGAATCTAACTATGATTAATCAAGAAGAAGATAATTTAAACAAAACTGAACAAGCCCAAAAGCTTCATAGATTACTTGCAAAATACAAAAAAACTCAAGATAAAAAAGTCAGAGATCGAATTGTAGAAATGAATTTTTCTCTTGTCAAAAAAATAGCTCATGGTCTAGCTAGAAGAAGCACTGACCCTGTTGATGATTTAATCCAAATCGGGTCTATTGGCTTAATTAAAGCTATCGATTATTTTAATCCTGAAGCAGGAGCCAAGTTTACTACTTATGCAACTCACTTGATCACGGGAGAAATTAGGCACTATCTAAGAGATAAAACCTCTATGATCCGCGCACCAAGAGAGTTACAAGAGTTAAGTTTTCGTATTAATAAGATCGTAAACAAACTTCGTACTGAATTTGGGCGTGATCCTACTGATCTGGAGATTGCTGAAGTCTTGCAAGATGTCAAACAAAGCAAAATTCAAGAAGCATACGAAGTAGATCGTAGACGCACACTTGTGTCATTGGATCAAACCATAAACACGGGCTCTTCATCTCTCGATAACGACACTTATCTAATTGATACTTTAATGGATATAAAAGAGCATAAGCGCAATGACACTCGCGAAGAGTATTTCACGGTGCAAGAACTGTTAAAAAGTCTTAAACCTTCACTTGCCCAGATTATTGATTTGATTTATTTTCAAGACATTCCGCAAGCAGAAGTTGCAGATCAACTGGGCATCTCCCAGATGCAGGTCTCTCGAAGACTCAAAAAAGCTACATCAGCACTGCAAGAGCTAATGGTAGCGAATCTCCAAAATGGTGGTTCTTTGATTTTTGGAAGCTCTAGAGACTCAAAAAATCCACCAAAAAAGATCTCCAGATCCAGTCTGGGAGCCAAACTCCAACAAGCTCAGCTCGATAATAATTTTTAAACATGAATACTCAGTCCCAAGAAAAACAAAATTTAACTAACGCAGAAAGTATCTTGGCTGATATCGCTATAAACGCTCAGCTAGCAGATTACAGTCCTGTTAAAGGGTGCATGGTGATTAGACCCTATGGTTACGCCATTTGGGATAATATCAAAAACATCCTCGATAAAATGATAAAAGACACTGGACACGAAAACGCCTACTTCCCAATGCTCGTCCCTGAGAGCTTCCTGCAAAAAGAAGCTGAACACGTAGAAGGCTTTGCTCCAGAGTGCGCGGTAGTGACTCACGCTGGCGGCAAGGAGCTCGCTGAAAAATATGTACTGAGACCTACTTCAGAAACCATTATTAATCATATGTTTGCTAAGTGGATAAGCTCTTATCGGGATCTGCCGCTAAAAATAAATCAATGGGCAAACGTGGTGCGCTGGGAAATGCGGACCAGATTGTTTTTGAGAACTACAGAGTTTTTATGGCAAGAAGGTCACACTTGTCACGCTACTTGGCAAGAAGCTCAAGACGAAACTTTATTAATGCTTAACGCCTATAAGACTCTCTTGGAGCAGTATCTAGCGATTCCAGTTTTCACTGGCAAAAAAACTGATTCTGAAAAATTTGCTGGCGCTGAAAGTACTTACACCATTGAAGCTCTGATGCGCGATGGTAAAGCTCTGCAAGCTGGGACATCTCATAATCTCGGTCAGAATTTTGCAAAAGCATTTGAGACCAAATTCACTAACGAAAAAAACGAGCTTGAGTTTACCTACCAAACCAGCTGGGGAGTTAGCACTCGCCTGGTTGGAGCTGTGGTTATGGGGCATCATGATGAAGTCGGTTTAATACTGCCGCCAGCAATTGCACCTTATCAAGTAGTGATAGTACCAATTCTTATTCGCAATAAGGATAATTCTGCTGTCATTGAAGCTAGTAAAAAAATCAAAGAAGAACTTGATGTATTAGGCATTTCCAGCAAGCTTGATGATAGAGAAAATATTACCCAAGGAATTAAGTTTAACGAATACGAGCAAAAAGGAGTCCCTGTGCGCCTTGTTATCGGACCAAAAGATTTAGAGCAAGGTTTTGTCGAGATTCACCGCCGCGATATTCGCTCAAAAGAAAAAGAAATTCCTCGTGAAGGCATCGCTAACAGGCTCAAGCTCCTGCTTGAGGAAATCCAAAATAATCTATTCAAAAGAGCTTGTGATTTTCGCGAAGAACATAGCTCTACGGCAGATAATATCGACGATTTGGGTTCAAAACTTGATAGCCCTGGAGGTTTAGTTAGATGTATGTGGAACGGTGATACTAGGCTAGAGGAAATATTAAAAGAAAGGTTTAAAGCTACAATACGCTGTATTCCTGACGATAAAA
>JBEAYS010000086.1:0-11819 GCA_041170505.1 Cyanobacteriota bacterium | reverse complement strand
ATTAATAAATTTTGAATCTCTCAAAGCAACACAAATAGAATCTTTTTTTAATTCAGAAAATTTTTTAATATCAACATTTTCAATTTCATCTACTAAAGTCCAAGCCCAGTCAGTGACAAGAATATGTGGGATCCTGTCCTCTATTAAAAAATCAGAACTCTCTTGATCTCTCACACTAATTTTATTAGCTAATTTTAAAGTTTTTTTTGTTATAAATCTAGTAAGTGGAGTTTGAAGTGGACCAATTCCTTGAGCAAAAATAACAATTTCTTTTGAGAGTAATTTTGCCATAAAAATTACTAAGCAGTAATAAAAAAGTGACCACGAGCTTGTTAAATCTTGAAACATACCTCCGATTGCAAAAATTTTTTTGGATTTCAATAGTAAAAAAAAATGCTCTTTCCAAGAATTTTTAGAAGATAAATAATTAATAGTTATATCTTGGCCATGTTTTTTTTTAAGACGAGCAAATAGAAGATCAGCTAATATCTGATCTCCGTAATTGTTATACCCTAAATATCCCAGAATTAAACACATTAACCAGATCTTAACTTAAATATATAATAATAGATTCCTTATGACAGAATCTAATTTTGACTCAAAGTTACAAAAAACTATTACTACAATGCAAGAAATAAATTATTTGTTAGGGGAGAACGAGTCCGAGGGACAAGCAAGTAAAGATAAAAGTTTTGCTATGGAGGCAATCGTATCTCTAAAACAAAACATTATGAACCAAACTCAAAAAAGTTTTAACTCAGCCCAAGAACAACTTGATAATCCACCAAAAAAACTGGAAATAGTCAATGGATTAGAAGTGCAGGTTATAGATCAAGAGCTTATGAGATTAATAAGGGAAAATTTTGAAACTTCTCAAATAAATTTAGATCAATCTAAAAGCTTTTATGCTGAGGCAAAAGTAGATGCGGTGTTGGCTAGAAATCAATTGGTAGAAAAAGATCAAATTAAAAATTTACTGGAAAGTGATTTAGACGCCCTTTATAGTCAAGTTTCGTCTTTATTGTCATCAGTGCGTTTAGAGGGTAAATCAGCTCTAAAAAATATGGAAACATACAAAGAACTCTTTAAAGAATCAAGAAACGATGATAAAAAGTCGGAAAATCAAGATTTTTTTAACAATATGAATGATAAAAATCCTTACTTTAAGGAAAATTTACATGTGATCGATTTTGAAAAAGTCTTAGATTCTGGACCAGGTAAAACTTCTCATATGGGTTTGGAAGCTGTAGATGATAATTGATATATAATTTATAAGTGTTAAATTCTGACTCAAAAACAAGAGTTTTTTCTATAATTGCTCATATCGATCACGGAAAATCTACTCTAGCTGATAGATTGCTTGAGGCTACAGGTACTATAACTGCTCGTGAAATGCAATCTCAAGTTCTTGACAGTATGGATATCGAACGAGAGCGCGGAATCACCATCAAGCTTAATATGGCTCGCATGGAATATAAAGGTTATGTCCTTAATCTTATCGACACACCAGGTCACGTAGATTTTACTTATGAGGTTTCTCGTTCGCTTGCCGCTTGCGAAGGAGCGTTATTGGTGGTGGATGCTACTCAAGGAGTTGAGGCTCAAACACTTGCTAATGTTTATCTCGCTCTTGAACATAATTTAGAAATTATTCCAGTCCTTAATAAAATCGATCTTCCAAGTGCTGATGTGGAGCGGGTAAAAAAAGAAATTGAAGAGATTGTGGGACTTGATTGTAGCAACGCTATTGAGATTAGCGCAAAAACAGGACTTAATATCGATAAGCTCTTGACAGCAATCATAGAGCGGATTCCACCGGCTCCTTGTGAGATTGATAAGCCTTTAAAAGCTCTTGTGTTTGATAGTTATTATGATTCATATCTTGGAATAGTTGCTTACGCAAGAATTATGCAAGGTAAGGTTTCTAGGCTTGAAGAAATAAAATTTATGCAAGCTAACAAAAATTATCAAGTTGTCGAGCTTGGTTATCGTACTCCTAATAAAAAACAAGTGGAGACTCTAAAAGCCGGTGATGTGGGTTATATCGCTTGCTCAATTAAAGAAATTCAAAACATAGTCGGCGACACGATTACTAGCCAAGCTAATTCTTGTCATGAAGCTATTCCTGGTTACAAGCAAGCTCAGCCTGTTGTCTTTTGTGGGTTGTATCCTGTTGATAGTGCTGAGTATGAGGATTTGAAAGAGGCACTTGCTAAGCTCAAACTTAATGATAGTTCTATTACCTATGAGCCAGAAAGTTCCAAGGCTCTTGGATCGGGCTTCCGGTGCGGGTTTCTGGGGCTTTTGCATATGGAAGTAGCCCAAGAAAGGCTAGAACGAGAATACAATCTCAACTTGATTACCACAGCTCCTAGCGTAATTTATAAAGTGCATATGACTAACGGTGAGGTTATCGATATTGATAATCCGAGTAATTTACCTGATCCTACTTATATCGATCATATTGAAGAGCCCTATGTAAAACTTAATGTGCTTTTGCCGCAAGAGTACGTAGGAGCTATTATGGAGCTCTCTCAAGAGCGCAGAGGAATTTTTAAAGATATGCAACATCTTCATTCGGGCGTTGTGAGTAGAAGCAATCTAATCTATGAAATCCCGCTCTCTGAGATCGTTACAGACTTTTTTGATCAGATGAAATCTCGCTCTAAGGGTTACGCTACGATGGATTATGAGATTTGCGGCTACAAGGAAAATAAACTTGTCAAAATGGATATTTTACTCAATGGCGAAAAAGTCGATGCTCTTTCGGTAATTGTTTTTAGAGATAACGCTCACACAGTGGGCTCTAAGCTAGCCAAAAAACTAAAAGAAGTTATTCCGCCCCATATGTTTGAAATTCCTGTGCAAGCGGCTATCGGCGGTAAAATTGTCGCGAGAGAAACAGTACGTGCTCAGCGCAAAGACGTACTTGCTAAATGTTATGGCGGTGATATAACTCGTAAGAAAAAACTTTTAGAAAAGCAGAAAAAAGGTAAAAAACGCATGAAGAACGTTGGCTCGGTGGAATTACCGCAGGAAGCGTTTATGGCTGTTTTGAAGCTGGATTAGTCGCAAGATAACACCTGTGTCGGGTTCGTTTTAAGGATTCATAAAAAATTTATCGATAAAAAAACAAAAGTTTTTAAGTAATAGATCGTGATCTTCAGTATGGCTAATTACTATTGTTGGTTTGTTTTGATCAAAAGATTCTCCTACTTGCTTGTATGCTACGGGTAAGTTACTAACTGGACCAGCTTCTGATTCAGGTCTTTCAATACCCAGCATATCAAGCTCGCTAGACTCTAGAGTCAGATCAGAAGGTATTGGTTGCCATAGATTGCTTGAACAATAATTAATAGTATATTGATATTCAACAGCCCTTAACATACTTACAATAATACAATTATTTTCATTTTTAAATCCTGTAAATTTTTCTTTATGCGGATCGCGGCTCAAAATTTTGTTTTTTGGCGTACCCTTTAATTTAACGCTAAAATAAAGCTAATAAGATGCTTGAGCTATACATATTCAACAAAGAAAGTCCATCGAAGAATGGTTTGAGTTTTTGGGAATATAGTAATAATGAGCTTATAAAAACCTCAATTTCTTTTAATCTTGATCGTTTCAAAACCAAAGACAACATAAGCAAGAATCTAAGTGAATTCATTCAAGAGCTTAATTATATTTATAAAGAAAATCCTACATTAAAAAGTTTTTTTGAAAAGCTAAGCGGGTCTGGCTTGGAGATAGAGATTATCGAAAATTATCATCATATTTTTTGTTTTGATTCTGATAGAAAGGTTTTGATTCTTGACGCTAAAATTCAGTTTAAGCTTATACCGATTTATTTATTTGGTTTTTACTATGGGTTTTTGAGACGTACTAAATCTGAAGATGAAATTTTTAAATTGATGTTTGATTTTTTTGCAAGTTTTGATAAAAAATATATATCAGAAATAATCGAATTTCTCAAAAAAGACAAATTTGGTCCTCGAGTATATGACGCTGGGTCACACTTGCTGAGCTATTTTGACTATGTTTTAGTATCAGGTAATAATTCTTCTTATACTAAAGCTGATAATTATCTCCAAACCCAAGTTCTGCGCAATCGTGCTCTTGCTGGTCGCTTGCCTTATGATCTTGAGGGTATAAAAAAAGTTTTTGATGATAATTTTAACGATCCTTTTTCAGCGAAGGCAGTAAGTGAGCTATTTCTAGCTACCCAAAGAACTTTTGATAAATATTTTGCTAGGCTTTATTACCAACATCTTTGTAATTCTCTTAGGGCTATTGGCCTAAAAGTCGTTGCCCAGCGTGGTTCTAGGGTGGCTCATGAACAAGGTCCGATCCTGATTAATGCAGGTACTATCAGTATTGATGAGGTTTTATGTATTAGTATAAAAAAATCTAGATCGCATTTGATTGATACTTTAAGTAAGATTGAAGAGCTAATTTCATCATCTCGTATTACGCTCGCTGGCTGTGATTCAGAGACTAGGGCTTTGATACTTAATGTAAATTTGTTTTTGGATAGTTTGATATACTTAGCAGATTTAAAAAGCCTTGCACAAGCACGAATTGAAAAAAATATTATCGATCTAAAAAAAGCTTTTCAAGATTTGTTCAATTTGCTTTTTAAAGAATTAGAGACGAATCGAAACTCTAATAAAGACGGGTTTTGGAGTATTTATGATAGTCTTAAAATTTACGAAAAAAACTCTTTGAGTTTTATTTTAGAGCTAGAGGATTTAATTTTAAATTCTCCGATTACCAAAAAAACAGCGGTTATTTATGTCCAAAGACCAAGCTCAAAATCTGGGCATTTTATCCCAAGAATTTTACTAGGACAAAAGCTGTATATAGAGACTGACCAGCAGTCTCAAGAGCTAAGACTTGATGCTATTCCCTATAATTTTGTAAGTCCGGATTTTGAATTAATCTCTGATGGAGTTGATTCGTTTTTTGAAAACGCGTCTATTTCGATAGTTACTAATAAAGATACAGGCTCGCCTTATATCAAATGGGAAAACGCTGAAGATTTGGCTTATAGTATGGCTCCAGGGATTTATAAAGCGATCAAATCTGCTCATGAGCAAGGTAAAAAATTCCATTACCAGCTAGAAACCACTCTGCTAGGACCTTTGATAGATTTGTTTATTACTCTTCTTGAAACTGAGATGAGTAATATTGCTAGTATCGAGAGATATACTATTTTCCAGAACTCCGCTCTTAAAATTGATGATATCCCTGGATTAGCAGGCATACAGTTAAGTAATCCAGATCTTGAAAAAATCGAAAAATCTTATCGCCGAGAGCTTTTGGACTCTGCTCAGTTTGTGCTTGAATATTATGTCCTCCAAGATGAGCTTGAGGAATATATCAGCGTCGAGTCTCTTGATCCTGAAACAGGAACGCTTAATTTTATTCTGGGTCCAAGAGATGTGCAGATGGATGTGGCTCGTTTATGCTTACTGAAACGCGGTAATAAAGAGGCTTTTGTGGAGTTTGATACTTGGGCGCGCGAGCTTATAAGCTCTGCTTGTCAAAAACAAGATTCAGATCTATATCTCAAAACCGCCCAACAGATTAGTCAAAAATTAAAATCTCTTTTTGACGAGGATTCAGCTCGTTTGTTTATAAAAAAATATCTTTTTTATCCAGCTGTTACAGCAAGAAAAGAATATTTAGACTCTAATCCTGAAATCTCAAAAGTATTTATTACTGCTAATAAATCTTTTAAAGAAGCTGATTACTACTATGATTTTACTGTAGCGCCCAGTAGGATTGATTTTGGTCAGCATGTTGTAGCTTCAGTAACTACTCTTATGGGAAGAATTCTGGGAGCTAATGATAATGAGGCTCTCAAGATCGGCAAAGAGTTTATTGATCTAGTTAGTAAAGCAGAAAATAGTTATTTTAGTACAGCAGGATCCGCTGGTACTGTTAAAGTTATCGAAAACACCTGCAGGGCGGTTCAATATGCAAAAGCAATAGCCTTCCAGTCAAGCTTCCAGCAATTCAATGTAGATGGGCTTTTGGCACGCTTGACTATAAATTCAAGAAACACTAGAAGCGCTGGGCTTCATGTGATGGAGTTTGGGACTATGGCGTCTACTGGTTATTGTATTACTAAAGAGCCTTTGTTTATACTTTTGGGTTTAGCGATTAGCTCTAAATCTTTACTTAAAAAGCTTGGAATTACAAATCCTCTAGATCAAAAAAAATTACTTGAGGTGTTTAAAATACTTCAAGAAAAAAGAAAAGAATTTAAATCTACTACAGAGTGGGAGATTTTTTGCTATGAAAAATTAATTAACTCGCCGCTTATTCAAGAGCATATAAGCGACTCTCATTTTAAGTGGCTTCCTAATATTAAGTCTATGACTGTACTGTTGCGTTATCTCTCTGATAGTGCCGATCCTAGTAGCCAAGCTGAAGTGATGTATTCTCAATTAGCTAGTAAATTGATTGAGTTTGCTCGCATAGTTAATGAAACAGGAATCATCCAAAGAATTCAAATAATGAATAAGGCTATTTCAAGATCAAGCCTGGTTTTAGAAACCCAAAAAAATTATGCTGATCTCAAAATAGGTCTAAATGCGGCTTATAAGGGTAATGTGTCTGATGAGCGCGAAAACGCGAATCAATATATTCTTGCTTTTTTATTACATGATCATCGGTATCTAAAAAATACATCTATAACGGAAGTTAGACATCTGCTAGATTGTCAGATGAAAAATTACCCTAAGCCGTGTGAAATTAGAATTATTGACCCTCTTGTCGACCCAGAAGTTTTTATGGGCGGTGAGCTAAAGCTTCGTGCTGATAATCTTATTAAAAAGCTTATAGCTATTGACTTTCAGCCTCGCCTAACAGAAGAGTTAATAAAGGCGATGGTAATAAGTTATGGCTCTGATTATTCTAATTGGCGAGTGCTAAAAAAAAGAATTAATGCTTTAGATCCCAGCCAGCAAGAACTAATAAAAAATCAGCTCGCTAACCTTGAGACAGAATTTAAATATCTTGAAATTTTCTCGAAGGGCTTTTTTAAGAATCCTCTAGAAGGCTTTCAGGGGCTGGATCTTATTCAGCTTAATGCTAATCATCAAGAAATTAGTGATGTACTTAGCAATTTAACACTGGTCAGAAGATTAATGCGTGTCAATAACTCTAACTCTCTGTTGGTGCTAATTGATAATCCTCAGCAAGCCAAAAAACCATTTTTTGATTATGATAAATCTCTTGAATGGATGGCGCTGGGAGGTACTATCGCTTCTCATATGATTTCAGATGATTGCTATGAAGCTTGGAGAGCAGAAATTGATAACCAAAGTACCTGGGCTAAGCTCATTATCCAAAAACAAATCATGGAGCAAAAACTCAATCGCCAAGAGCTAGCTCAAATCCCTCAATATCAAAATTTGATCGACACCGCTCAAAAGCAGTTTAATGAAATTCAAAAATATGCTGATCTTAACCGTGATCTAATAATCCAAAAATATAAAGAAGCTCAAGATCTTCAAGCCAGCTTGCCTAGCCTAAAGCGGTATGTAGAGTGGATTAATTGTCTTGCCCGCATCCAAAACTATAAATCGATTAACGAGATCGAATTTTCTGATTGGTTAGTGCTTGGTGGCAGATGGGTACTTAATGGACAAACCCAAAAAGATATTGATTACATCGTTAATATTTTTGAAACACAGCTTCACGTAAAAACACTTGGTAAGCGTGGTTATGAGCTTTTAAATATTTTTGTTCAGCCAGATCTGCCTCCTGATCTTGACTCTAGATCTAGAATAATTGAGATTGCTGGATCGACCAAAGAAGCTGATCTATTGGTTTTTAGTGCTTGTGAAAATATGAAATTCAGATTGATTAATCGCTCTCAGGCTGGCTTGCATAATCAAAGAACCAAAATTTTCCAAGAGCTAGATGATCGCCTTCCTAATAGCGTAAATCTTTCTGATCCTGGTGAAATTGATAAACTTTGGGATAATTTTGTAGGCGAGTATTTTCAAGCATTAACTGGAAACCAGCTCACCAAGCTGAATTCGATTTTTGCCAAGCTGTTAAAAATAAATTTTTATTACGCAAGCTTGTTTAAGGATATTAATCCTAAGCTTGAGTCGATTACAGAAAGTTTTATTAACGCACGCTTAGTTGATGCAAAACTTTTGATCCCAATTTTTGGAGATCACAAGACTCAGGCTGGAATATTTAGAGAGCTAGCAGATTCACTTAGCTTGAATCCTAGTCCTAGCTTGGGTTTGGATCAGCTATCTCGCCTTGGTGAAATGTTTAATTTTAATTATTTAGTATTTTTAACTTTTGATTGTGTGGATGAAAATGAAATAGTAAATAAATTAGCTACGTTTTTTGATCAATACTTAAATATTCACGAAGAAGATTATCCTCCTTATATGTTTCACAGTCTTTGTGCTGGTTCTGGCTATGGCTTTACGCAGACTTATTACTTGGATACTAATCTGCGCACTAAGATGTTTAAGCTTGCTTGCAAGACAGGAGTCAGTATTTATAAGCTTTTACATTATCTAGTCTCTAAGATAAGTGTACTCAAATACTCTCAGCAAGAGTATCGTGATGCTCTAATTGGAGATTATGAAAACGGTATTATTGCTGTTGGTTATCAGCACGAAACTATTTGTATCGAAGAAAGGCTCTGGGATTGTATGCGTGCCTTGAGAAATTTTGTGCGTAATTATCACGACAAACATCCACTACCGCTAATTATAAAAGGACTTGATGCTACTGTTGATAAGCTATTCAAGTATAAAATCAAAAATGACGTAGAGCTCTGTTGGGTAGCAGGTTTGGCAAGCCCTGGTAAACATTCTTGGGATCTGAATTGCGTCTTAAGATCACCTCTTTTAAGAGACCATGCTTCTCAAGATCCTGAGTCTAGATCTTGGTATATTATAATTTCTTGTTTTACTCCTTACCTAACAGCTCGCGGTGAAATCAAGCAGATCTATACATCTTTTCGCCCTGAATTAATCGAATCCCAAAAAATTCAGTATCTTGCTCCGTTTAATACATCGCTTACTCACTATGATCTTACTAACGGTCACGCGGGTTCCTACGCCGTTAATGATGAGGGTTTTGTTCATGCTTTAGTCGTGCTCAATGACGATGTTTTACCTAAGCCAGATACCACCATGTCCGCGCATACTCATAGTCAGTATATAAATAATTTTACTCGGGATTTAGGCGTGCCCGAGGTTTGGTCTCTTTTGAGCATGCAACAAATGTATTCCAAGACTGAAGTCCCCAAAATTCTTCAAGCAGGAGGTCTTGAAAGCCTTGCTCAGATTGATTTTCGTCAAAAAGAATTCATGTCTAAGGCTGAAATCCAAACAGCGTTAATGTCACGACTACAAGAAAACAATTGCGATCATATCGATTCTTGGATATTAAAAGCAAGTAGAGATTCAGGTGGGCGAGGAATTAGCCCAAAACTCTCGTTGACAAATAATTTAGATCAAATTCTTGAATTTATTTTTAGTAAGACTCGTAATGATGATGTCGTTATGCAAGAATTTGTCCCTAACAACGCAAAAGCCTTCATAAAAACTGAGTTTGTGGAAAAAATAGAAGATTCGTTTATTGAATCAGGAATTGATATTAGTCGCATTGCTCCTTATGAAAAAATTTATTTTGCCATGCGAAGTTTTCAGAGTATAACAGGCATAAAAGGATATCTGTTTTCGGTAAATATCGGCAATGCCACTGTTAATGCTGGTCAGGGAGCTAAGATGTTTTATGGTGAACCTATAACTATTATGCCAATTTATGTTGCTGGCAAGATCCAAAAACTACTTGATGAGCAAGGTGAATTAATTCTTAAGCAAGCTATTCCTATTCACGCAGAAAAATTTGCGCGCGCAAATAATATCGCTATTTGCTCCAATAATCTTGGAAGCACTAATTGCTTTATGTTTAATGCACTGCTTGATTATATTCCATATCTTTTTGTTACGCGCCAAGATCAAGATGGTATAGTCAAAAAATTTAAACTAGATTGCTTAGATAACCCAGACGGTGGTCTTGATTATGTTTATTATTTTCGTGGTCAAAAAATTACTATTATCTCCAAGCCCACTCACCAAGAGGCTTTACTTGCTCTGGAAGATCTTTTAAAAGCGAGTGCCAATCAAGAGCTAACTGGTGATGAGATTACTGTTGATATTGATCTTGCGAATTTAGAATTTAATAGTGGTCTTGGACAAGCCAATTTACTTCATAAAGCTGTACTGGATCAAGCTCCCGATAAAAAGGACCTCTTTCTTGAGTGGACAGAGGACCTTGGTGCTATCGGTATGGCTGCTAAGATTAAATCTCTCTAAGTAACTCTAGTGCTACTTCAGCAAGCTCTTGTGAGGAGAGTCTTGCAAACTCTTTCCAAAGTTCTTCAATGTCTCTTTTACAATCTTCCAATTCTGGGTTTATAGCCATAAACTCATCTAGGCTATCGTACATCCTAAAACAGGTTATTGCTCTATATAAATCCACTACCATTGATTTATAGAAATCCTTAGAGTTATCAGTACTAAAAAAACCAAAAAATGTTGTTACTAACTCTACTTGGGTATCTACGTCTCCGGTGCTAGTTTTTGATTTTGAATTAAAGCTATCGTCAATGAAATCCATGTATGTATAGTGACAATTTTTTTTTAAGACTTGGTTATGGGTTTGACAAAAAACAACGACTACTTGAATTATTAATGATTATTAAGGAATCCGCCTAAAATCTTTGTTTTTAGCGAATTCACAAAGGTAAATTGTAAAAAAGTAGCAATACTGCTATACTTATTACAGGGTATGAATATTCAATTTGACACTATTCAAGAAGCTATTTGCGATATAAAAATGGGCAAAATGGTAGTAGTCGCTGATGATAGTGATCGTGAAAACGAAGGCGATTTAATTTGTGCCGCCCAAAAAGTTACTCCAGAGATTATAAATTTTATGGCCACCCATGGCAAAGGCTTGATCTGCTTAGCTCTTAATAAAGCTACTGCAGAGAAATTACAGCTTGGTGAAATGGTAGATCTAAGTAACGATACTATGAAAACTGCTTTTACTATCAGTATTGATGCGGATCCTAGGTTTGGAGTTAGTACTGGTATAAGTGCTTTTGATAGAGCAAAAACAATTCAAGTAGCTATAGATCCTGAAACCAAGCCCGAAGATTTAAGAAGACCTGGTCATATCTTTCCCCTTAAAGCTGTTGAAGGCGGCGTTCTCAAGCGAGTCGGGCACACTGAGGCGGCTGTGGATTTATCTCGGCTAGCGGGTTTGCATTGTTCTGGTGTGATTTGTGAAATCCTAAAGGAAAACGGCGAAATGGCCCGTAGAGATGATTTGTTTAAATTCGCTAAAAAACATAATCTGAAATTTATTACCATCGCTGATCTTGTCGCTTATAGATTACATAACGAAAGATTTGTTCATAGAATTGTGAATGTCAATTTGCCGAATAGATTTGATGAGAATTTTAGGATTTATGGCTATAAAGATTTTTTGTCGGGTAAGGAGCATGTAGCCTTAGTTCTTGGAGATCTTATGCAAGCGGTTACAGCTAAAAAACCCGTTCTCGTTAGAATGCATAGTGAATGTTTGACGGGAGATCTATTTGGTAGTTTGCGTTGTGATTGTGGAGACCAACTAAATAATTCACTGTCTCAAATAAAAGAAGAAGGTGTGGGAGTTTTGGTCTATTTGCGCCAAGAGGGGCGTGGTATTGGTTTACTGAATAAGCTTAAAGCTTATGAACTTCAAGATCAAGGCCACGATACAGT
>JBEAYS010000085.1:0-10932 GCA_041170505.1 Cyanobacteriota bacterium | reverse complement strand
CTTCTAGGTATTTTCGGGCATAAGATCCAATGGCAATTCCATTTACATCTAAATTTAGCAATCGAATTTTTGAAAAAGTTTTTTCTGTAATTCCACCTGCTACTTGCACAAAAATTCTATCCCTATATTCCGAGTGTTTTTGTTCGATATTATTGACTATAATTTTTGCTTTAGTGATGCTGATTTGGTCTTTTTCTGCATCTTTACTAAACCTTGCTCCAGATAGAGCTTCCCCGTCTACTTGAATTAGGCAAATTTTCTGCTCTGGATATTTTTTTAGAAAGCTTTCTATTACAGTGTTTGCTGATTGGATTAGTTGTGTTTCGTCACTGACAGTAGATCCTATACAAAAAGACTCTAGCTCAAAAAGATTTTTTTCTAATTGATTGTAAAAATCTTCAAAAGCTTCCAAGTCATCATTGAGATGAATTTCGATCGCTCGAGCGCCTAGCTCACTAAGCTCACTTAGCGAACTGCTATTAAAGGGAGACCAGAGATTAAAACTCAATGCTGAAAAATCACAGGCAGGCAAGCAGTTAGAACAACCAAAACAATAATCAGGATTGTATCTAAATTTATTTTTTTCATCCACCCAAAAAGCATTTGAAGGGCAAGTCGGCAAGCAAGCCAGACAGTCAGTGCAGTTATCGAGATCTAATTCAATTCTGCGGAAATGTGGGTCTTGACCAATATTTATACTTGCCATTATCAAGGGCTCATTTAGGCTAGAATCTTCATCCAGAGCTTGTTTGATTCCAGATTTAGCTGAGATCACCGAATGGGGAAAAGCAGAAATATCTAATACTTCTACTCCAGCATGAGTAAATAAATATGAATAGTTCTCAATTAGCTCGTAATCTTTTAACGCCGCTCCCACTATCATCTTGTGAAAACTTTTATTGATGAGCGCTTGGTGGTAATCAGCAAGTGGTTTTGAATCTGGCATTTAAGTTTGACCTGGTATTTCTAGTGCTATTCCTGGCGGGCAGGGTGCGACGATTTTGCTTAGCGGGTTACTAAAAAATGCTTCGCGAATATTAGTATTATTCAAAAAAGATTTAGGTTTAGGGATTTTTTTATGCACATTATAGGGCTCAGGTTGAAGCTCATCTAGAGCGGATTTGAGCCTAGTGAGATCTTCTGGGTTGATGCCAGGATTTATATTAGCAAGCACAAAATTATCCTGCACTTCTTCTAGTCCAATTTTGGCTTGACTGAGAATTTCGTCTAATCGATGTCCTGATAAAAATGGCACTTGTAAAATTAATCTCGTGGGGTCGTCATTCAAGATTTTATAATTTTTTATTTGCTCAGCGAAGCCTAGAGACCTCTCTATGATTGCGTTTCCTTCTTGCTTGAATTTTTCTGCAGTCTTGGCGATACTTTCAAGTAGTATATAGCTTGGGCTGGTTGTTTGGAGCGTAATTATACACTGTTTAATTAGATCGGGATCTATGCAAGATTTTTTTGATACATGCAGAACCCCTGTCTGAGTAAGGCTTCCAAGAGTCTTGTGCCAAGATTGTACAGCGATATGCGCCCCAGACTCCAGAGCTGGCTTGGGAAGCTTGGGATGAAACTGGTAATGTGCTCCGTGCGCTTCATCGACAATTATGGGGATATCTAGATTGGGGATAATGCTATAAAAGCCTTCATAAGTGGGATTGGTAATTATAAGTGCTGAATATTTATCCCAATTCACACTTGAAAAATCTATTCTGGTAAATAATCCTAAATCCTCATCCCAGTATGGTTCTATCCATTCTATATCCAAGCCCGATAGAATAATTCCAGCGATAGTTGATTTATGGATATTACGAGCCACTAAAACTGGTTTAGTGTTTTTTTGGGAGTTCAAAAAAATTTTTAGGGCGATACAAACAGCCTGCAGACCGATGCTCGCTCCGTTTACTAACATAAATGATTGAGCAGAGTTAAATAATTGCGCTATATACTCTTGGGTTTCTTTTAAGACTCCTTGGGGATTTTGAAGGTCATCAAGCCCTTCAACTTCGCTCAAATCCCTCAATCCAAGATAACCACAATGTGCAGGGCTATGAAAACGACTGTGGTTATTATTTATATATTCATCAATCTTGTTGGTGAGTAATGACATGTTTTGGTCGGCAATTTCTGTGGTACATTTTATATTATGGATCACAGAAATATTAATCGTTATGTAGCCGCTGATATAAAGAGTATCACAGGGAATTATGGTTTGCCAAATCCTTTAGATTTATACGGAGCCATGAATTATGTCCCGAGCGTTATTGAAAATACACCGCGCGGAGAGAGAAGTTTTGATTTGTTTTCTCGTTTGCTAAGAGAAAGAATTGTTTTCTTGGGTTCTGAAGTTAATGATATCGTCGCGAGTATAGTTGTCGGTCAGCTTCTACTGCTCGATTCAGAGGATGCCGCTAAGGATATTTACCTCTATATCAACAGTCCAGGCGGATCTGTTACCTCTGGCCTTGCAATGTACGATACTATGCAACACGTTCGCGCTGATGTGGTTACTATTTGTATGGGTCAATGCGCGAGTATGGGTGCGTTTTTATTGAGTTCTGGTCAAAAAGGTAAGCGTATGGCTTTGCCTAACTCTAGAATCTTGATCCACCAACCTCTAGGTGGCGCTCAGGGACAGGCTTCTGATATCGAAATTCAAGCTAATGAAATTCTTAGAATGAAGCGTTTACTCAATCAAGTTCTTGCAAGTAATTGTAATCAACCTATCGAGAGAATCGAAAAAGACACTGATCGCGATAATATTATGACTCCGTATCAAGCTAAAGAATATGGTTTGATCGATCAAGTTGTAGTTAAGCGCCCTTCAGAGCTCGAAGTAGATAATGGCTAAAAAAGAAATTCCTTTATTACAATGTTCTTTTTGCGGTAAGACCCAGGATCAAGTCCAGAAGCTTATTGCTGGACCTGGTATTTATATCTGTGATGAGTGCGTTCATCTCTGTAATGAAATTCTAATTGATGAAGGAATAGCTTCTGAGATTGAGTCTCAGGCTCCTAGCTTAAGTATCGAAATTGGTGATATGGCTAAATTGCCGACCCCTATCCAAATCAAGGAGCATCTAGACGAGTATGTTATTGGTAATGAAGAAGCAAAAAAAACTTTAGCAGTCGCTGTTTATAACCATTACAAAAGAATTAACCATAATTATTCTGCTAGTCAAAAAGACGATGTCCTGATTCAGAAATCTAATATTTTGATTTTGGGGCCGACTGGTAGTGGTAAGACCCATGTAGTCGAGACTCTTGCTAAGTTTTTGAATGTACCTTTTGCTATTGCTGATGCCACCACTATTACAGAGGCTGGTTATGTCGGTGACGATGCTGAAAATATTCTCCAAAGGCTATATCAAAACTCAAGTAACAGTGTAGAAAAAGCTGAAAAGGGAATAATTTATATCGATGAGATCGATAAGATTTCTCGCAAATCTGAAAATCCTTCTATTACTAGAGATGTCTCGGGAGAAGGGGTTCAGCAGGCTTTGCTCAAAATGATCGAAGGGACTAAGGCTAATATTCCTGCTCATGGTAATCGCAAGCATCCGCAGATGGATACTATTGAGATTGACACTCATAATATACTTTTTATTTGTGGTGGAGCTTTTGTCGGGTTAGAACAAATTATCGAAAAGCGTCGCATGAAATCCCAGTCAGGGATTGGTTTCGGGGCTCCTTCGCTTACTGAAGACGAAAAAGCAAAAAGACTTTCTGAATCGTTTAAACACGTAGATTCAGCTGATCTAGTGCAGTTTGGTTTAATACCTGAGTTTGTCGGAAGATTGCCTGTGGTTACTAGTCTAGAAGCTCCTGATATCGAAACTCTAAAAACTATTCTCACTAAGCCGCGTAGTTCGCTTATCAAACAGTACAAAAAACTGCTCGAGATGGATGATGTGAAGCTAGAGTTTACTGATGATGCGATCGAAGCTATAGCCATAAAAGCTCAAAAACGCAAGATGGGAGCGCGCGCGCTGAGAAGTATTCTAGAAACGGTGATGAAAGATATTATGTTTGAAGCCCCATCAAAAGAAGATCTAAAAGAAGTAATTATCACTTCTGATATGGTAAATAACATCAATATGGCAGAAATTATTCCGATGGACGAGCTGAAAAACAAAAAAGCAACTAAGGAAATTAAGCCAGCGATTAAGTCTAAAACTGCCTAAGCTAGGGTATTAGCTGAATTCCAAAACCAAGACTATCAATAATTTTATAGGCAAATTTATCAATTAGTAATTTAGGACAAGTTACTGTAACAGTATCTCCATCATCGTTTAGGCTAAGTGTCCCTTCGACCTTGAATTCCTCGCCCGCTTTTAATGTAAAATTAGTCCCAAATAAATATCTTACTTTTAGATCGTCAGCAAGAGTGCAATTGCTCAGGTCGTAATTTTTATTGTCTCGGTTTTTTATGAGCACATATTCTGGCGTAGTAGCTTTTACAGTGCTGATATAGACGGGCTTAAGGCTGATAGTAGTCAGTAAATAATTAGGATTATGCGGGCTTGATAAATAATAATGAGTTATAAGCGGGCTATCTGTTTGGATCTTGGTGATGGAGCTAACGTCTTGCTTAAACTCACCAGTGCTAAGAGCATAACTCCTCAAAGGCTGTGTGGAAGCGATTTCTAGCTCAGGCTTGGTTAAGTCTTGAGGCAGATAAAAAAAACTTAGAGCTTCACTTGGCAAGCTTAAAAAACCATTTACTCGGTAACTAAATTTTACTGTATTAATTCCAGGTTTGAGATTGTCAGTTTGAATAATTTCTAGTTGGTTTAGATCCTTGAATAATTCAGGAATCTCTTGCGGGTAACTAGCGACTTGAAAAATTTGCTTTGGCTTTTGCGGAGCGGGCGGGCGCAGTTTTAGACTTACCGATTCTACGCTTAAATCACTTTTTAGATAGCGGCTTTTTAATCTGAGTCTTGAGCTATAATCACCAAATCCAATCATTGAGGGGGCTTCAAGGATAAGGAGGTTTGAGCTAGCGCTAATTACACGCCCTCTAAAACTTGAATTATTCTCTAAGCTAGAAAAGCGTAGTATATGACCTTGCGGAAAGTTTTTTATAAATCCTGTGCCCTGAATATTTATGGTAGATCCGGGGCTAGCATAAATCTCTGTGCTGGTGATCTTGGGTACTGGGATTTTTTTAGTGCTCGGTGCTAGCTGTGATTCAGCGCGGGTTTCACGGGTGCTCGGTGCTAGCTGTGATTCAGCGCGGGTTGGTATTATTAAGCTGATTAAGATCAGTAAAATAATTTTTTTATTCGGCATTAAATATCTCCTTTATTTGTTCTTGAGCGAGGCTAGGATAATCAGTTAGATTGGCTTTCAGGATATTGGTCTTAAGGCGCTTGCTAAACCAACCATCACTTCGCGCGTCTAGTTGAGCGGTGTATTCATTGATCTTGAGAATTTTTTTTAGATTTTCGACGGGAATTAGATCTAATTCTTGAAACACTCCTTGCAAAAGCTCTAGGACAGCTTCTTTGCGGGCGTAATAAATCTGTGTGATCTCTGTTAGTAGATTTTCTTTTATATTGGCTGATAACCTAGCGCTAGTAATCAGATTATTTATTTCAGGATCATAAATGATATTACCAAGCTCCCACCCGACTTTTATGCCACTGGTGTTTTGGGTGTCCCTCCGATTCTCGTTACTCTGATCAAAGCTAGTCGCGATACTACTTGTATTAGAATTAAAACTATCTCCGCTATTTTTTTCTATACTCAAATAATCACTGGAATCCACATCAGCAACAGCTTCAAGCTTAGGCAAAAAATTTCTTAGCCGAGCTTGCTTGCGATATTTCTTAAAAGATTTACCGTCCGGTATCCCCGAGAACTCTAGCGCGGCTATCTGAAGCTCTTGAATACTGGGCTCTAGCTTGAGAATTTTATTAATCATATTAGTGTTTTCTTGGTTAATAGTCTCTACTTGAATTCCCGCTAAATAAGGCGATGATTGGGTTTGCTGATCTTGTGGCTTAGCCGTTTCGGTGCTGGTCGTTTGCGCAATATCGACGGGGAAAGACTTGGTATGAATCATAAAAATCTCTCCTTGAGAGCTACTGATGATGGTTTCACCTTGTTTATTTATGTCTATGGAATAGAAGTTTTGGTTATTATTCTCATCTAAACTGATAGCTTGGATATTTAGTTTTTTCCATGTTAGCCCTGTGAGATTTTTGTTTAGGCTAAGCTTATAAATGCCAGTGCTGGTAACTGCAAAAATATCATCATCAATATTTTTTATTTCTCTAATCTCAAAAACCCCATTGGGATTGGGTTTTAGTCCGGTATTTATTTTTTGCCAATTTTGGCCCTTATTAGTACTGATAAATATTCCGCTACTTGCTCCAAGTACGATCAGCTGGGAGCCCGATGGAGACTGAGACTTGGGGATCACACAAAATCTCCCAAAGCCAAAAGAATTATTTAGGTCTCTTTTTAGATTCCGGTTAGCAGGTATCCAGATTTTTTTGCGGTTATTGTAGTAATAAAAACCATTCTCGGAAACGGCATACTCAAAACTGCTCTTAGTTTGGTTAAGTGTAAAAAAATAGATCTGGTGGGGGCTGAGAGGCTCTAATTGCCAGTTAAAGCCCTGAAGCTGAGACTTAGGATCAAAATCTGATTTATAAAGCCCCCCAGCGCAACTTAGGATAATATTTTTGGACCCGAGCTCAATATGGTAACAAGGTCCCTTAGAAAAAATTTTGCGGTAGTTTTGGTAGACTCCGTAGCCGGTCGCGATAAAAAAATCTTTTTCTTTTACGACTATATTATTTATTTTTTCATCTTGCGCGTTTATGTAATTGATTTGATCTTGGTTAAAAAACAGTCTTTCTTGACTGCTGTATATAATTCCATTCTTGTAAAAGCGCGCAGTTTCTATGCTTGAGCCTTGGTTCTTGCTTATTAGTTTTTCTGAGAGGAAGTAATCTCCGGGACTTTTGTCTTGACTCATTGCTCCAGAAGATAAAAAAAAACTCAATACTAGCACAGGAATTAACCTAGTTATAGTATGCTTTATTATGTGCTTGGGGTTTTTCTTCTCAAGCTTTTGGCACATTAGTTGAATCTGATGGGGAGTCGCCAAGCGGTAAGGCAGTGGGTTTTGGTCCCGCCATTCCTGGGTTCGAATCCTAGCTCCCCAGCCATTTTGAGATCTATTTTTTTTGATAAAACTATTTAGAAGTTTTTGTAGGCTTTTAAGGATCCACTGAAAAATGCGATTTCGTCGATTTTTCAACCCTGAGCCAAGAAAAAATCTTGGCTCAGGGAGTGGATCCTTAATATATTTGTTAGGCGGATTCCGCTTCAAAACTTCGTTTTTCAGCGAATCCTTAAACAGCTCATCTGGATTGCTTTTGGGCATAATTGAGCATTTATTATGCTAGGCTCCCTAAAAAAATAAAAGGGGTCAAAAAACTTTTTTAAAAACCCTTGACACTCTTACTTCTGTATGATATGATTAAAATATGTTTGTTAATAACCCCAAAAAGAAGAGAACTTCTGGTTTTCCGTCTCCTGCTGAGGATTTCGCTGAGCCTAGCCTAGATCTTAATCAGAGATTGGTTCCTAGACCAGCTTCTACTTTTTTAATGCGGGTTTCTTCTGTACAGTACAAGCATTTGGGCATCAATAAGGAAGATATATTAATTATTGATCGCTCTTTACTACCGCGTCCCGGCAAGACTATAGTCGCCATTGTCGATGGAGCCATGCGCTTATTACTCTTAGGCTCTCATCATCGCCTAAATTTACAAACGGATTTTTGGGGTGTTGTTACTTATGTGATTAGAAAATTATAGGAGTTTTTATGATGTGAAAATATTTGCGCTTTTAGATTGTAATAATTTTTATGCTTCTTGTGAGCGTGTGTTTGAGCCGCGTCTACTTTCAAGACCAGTAGTGGTCTTGTCGAATAATGATGGCTGTATAATCGCCCGCTCTAATGAAGCAAAAGCTCTCGGTATCAAGATGGGCGAGCCTGTGTTTATGTGCCAGCATATCCTTGACAAGCATCAAGTCGTAAAAAGATCAGCAAATTTTGCGCTTTATGGTGATTTATCAGATCGGGTGATGACCGTAATCTCAGAGATTTTGGGGATTCCGGCTGTAGAAGTTTATTCTATAGATGAGGCTTTTTTGGAATTGGGTGACTCACGTTTCTCAAGCCCAGCTGAATTAAATTATTTAGCTCGAGATATTCAGTTTCAAGTAGAAAGGCAGGTGGGGATTCCTGTGTCTATCGGAATAGCTCGCACTAAGGTTTTAGCTAAGGTGGCTAATAAAATCGCTAAAACCAATCGCCTGGGCGTTTTTAGCTTATACTCATCTCAAGATCTCATCGAAGAAAATCTACGCATAGACTCAGTTTTAGCGAGCTTTTCTGTGAGTGATATTTGGGGAGTCGGGTATCGCTACGCTAAAACCCTTACAGCTAACGGGATTTATACGGCTCTAGACTTGAAGCGCGCGAATCATGCCTGGATCCGAGAAAAACTAAAAATCCACGGAGCCCGCATCCAAAGTGAGCTTGCCAATATTCCTTGCCTAGAATTAGCCAGCCCTGAAGATAAATTACGCAAGTCGATTTCCTGCTCTAGATCTTTTGGGGACAGGGTTTCGGAGCTATCGACTTTAAAGACGGCTCTTGCTAATTTTACTGCCAGTGCCGCATCTAAGCTAAGATCCCAAAAGCTTTCGACTAGTGAGCTGAGGATTTTTTTATCTAGTATTGAGCGTTATGATACCTTGAGCACCAGGCTGTTTCAAGCCAGCTCATCAAGCTCGGAGTTGATCGGGGTTGCTCATGATTTACTTCATAAGATTTATCAAGCTAATTATCGCTACAAAAAAGCAGGAGTGATTTTTAGTGATTTGGTGCTTGCTGATTCTTTACAATTATCGTTTTTGCAAAATCCCGAAACAGCCGCTTTACCAGAAATCCACACCTTAAAAAAACAACAAACCATTTCTGAGCTTGTCGATAAGCTTAATACTAAGATCGGCGCTAATACAATATCCTGGGCGGCTACGCTCGACACCAAGACTCAGAGCACCAAAAGTTCTAGTCCTGAGCGTTGGCGAGCTTCTAAAAATCACTGTTCGCCAGCTTACACCACTGACTGGAGGTGTTTGCCGAATATTACTTAGTCTTTTTTCAAAAACAATATATTGATTCAAAAGAACCTTACACAATGTTCAATTTGGTTGAGGATTTAGCAACAAAACTTAGTTTGCGGAGAATTGTTAACCAAGACTTAATCAGGAATTGCAATATCTAAACCAAGGTAATTATATGTCTGATTTGATTAATAATAATAATAATATTAACTCTACTACAAGCCAAGTTTCTCATAATAATACTATTCGCGAGAGTACGAATTTAAATAATGATAATGAAATAATTGCACCACAACCGCAAACACTTCTAAGCACATTAGCAAATATTGTAAAAAACAATGAAAGAGAAAGTATGAAATCCTATAAAGGTAGTAGTAGAAACGATAAATTCGTTAATAAAGAATGGACCACTAATACAAGTGCCGTGCTAGCCACCTAAAACCCACTTGATATAATTAATTTAGTGGTAAAAACTATCTCTATAATAGGCTCTACAGGCTCGATTGGCACTCAAGCTCTAGAAATCATCTCAGCAAGACCTGAAGAATTCCAAATAGTCGCACTTAGCGCAGGTAAAAACCTCGAACTGCTCAAAAAACAAATTCAAGTTTTTAAGCCGCAATACGCATCAATATTAGACCCTCAACAACAAAAAATCCTTAAGCAAGAATTTCCCAAACTAGAGATTCTAGAATCAAATAAACAAATCGCCCAAGTGCAGGTAGATATTTTTATAAGTGCAGTTGTGGGAATAGCAGGACTAGAGCCTAACTTAATAGCTCTAGAACACAGTCCCAGAGTGGCGATCGCCAATAAAGAGACCCTAGTGTCGGCTGGAGATATTGTGAAATCCGTCCAAACCCGCTGTAACAGTGAGCTTATACCAATAGATAGCGAGCATGTCGCTATTCATCAATGTTTGCTCGGACAAAAACCAGAACAAATAAAAGAAATCATTCTAACCTCGTCAGGAGGACCGTTTCGCAATCTTCCCCAATCAGAGTTCAAAAACATCACCAAGGAATCAGCTCTCCAGCATCCCACCTGGAACATGGGCGCAAAGATCACCATCGACTCTAGCACCCTTATGAATAAAGGGTTAGAAGTCATCGAGGCTAAGACTCTTTTTGATATTGACTACAGTAAAATCAAAACCATAATCCATCCTCAATCCATCATCCATAGCCTAGTTAGTTTCATTGACGGGAACACCATCTCTCAGCTTTCACGCCCTGATATGCGCGTGCCAATTCAATACGCCATCGATTATCCAGAGCGATCAGCTAATAATATCTCTCCTGAGCTGGATCTAGCTCAGCTAGGACGATTAGAATTTTTTGAACCAGATCTAGAACGCTTCCCAGCACTCAAACTCGCTTACCAAGCGGGAATCGCTGGGGGTACTTACCCAGC
This sequence comes from Cyanobacteriota bacterium, assembly GCA_041170505.1. GTDB lineage: Bacteria > Cyanobacteriota > Vampirovibrionia > LMEP-6097 > LMEP-6097 > JBEAYS01. Next base: position 357 of record JBEAYS010000085.1, on the reverse strand, counting down.
AGTACTGAATTCAGCTAATGAAACAGCTGTAGAGCTATTTCTCGAAGAAAAAATTAGCTATTTAGAAATTATCAAAATCGTCGAAGATCAGCTAAGCGCCCATAATCCAATCACTAATCCGACTCTGGAAGACATATTAATGATTGATAAACAGATCAAATCATCATTAAAAATCCCTCTAAACACGCACCAAAACCGCTAAATCGCTATACCATTTGCCATCTTAAGCATTAATAGTATAATAATGTATGTCTGATTTTTAACTAATGTCAAAAAAGAAAAAATTACCCTTCGGGAAAATAATTATTTGGTTGATGCTGTTGAGTTTTATTCTCACGGCATTATTGCCATTAGTAG
>JBEAYS010000084.1:0-2675 GCA_041170505.1 Cyanobacteriota bacterium | reverse complement strand
AAACCCGCTCCCCAACTGTATCCAGCAATTACCACGTTAGTAGGCTTAGGAAGACCAGAAAAAATTCCTCGACTATGATTCCGATCTTCAATGATATTAGCTATATGTTCTTTTACAACTTCAGGCTTCAAGTCTGTTTGCTTAGATAAGCCGGAAACCTGCTTAAGATCAGTCATTGCGCAACCTACCCTAAATAAAACCACATCACAATCGTTATCTTTTACCAATTTATTATAAAGTCGTAGCACACCAGTCTCTTCTTCTTTATCTTTAAAACCCTGACAGTGACCTAAAAGTAAATAAACCTGAGTTTTTGCTTTTCCTGGCGGTGCAAAATGTGATTTATAAATGCCATTAGGATTGCTATTGTTAAACTCAAGATCTTTGTGATATTTAATATGCTCGTCAGGCGTGCAAGAATTATTACGACACTTAGCTTTATCAATCACAGAGCGGGATTCAGAATCATACTGAAGGGAGTCAAACATCCATGAAAACATAGATGACTCTCTAATATTCTTACAAAAACTTTTTACACCATCGACAATTGATTGAAAAAACCCACAAAAACCAAAATTATCAAGCACTTCACTAGCTTGATTAGCAATATGTTTTACTGCACTGGTTGTACAGGAAGTTGGTAGCAAAAGACCACAATCAGGAACAAATATATTTTTTGCCGTTGAAACATTCAAAAGACTCATGACTATTCCCTATAACCCTCTTGATATATAAAGAGTGAATTAAAAAAAATTGATAATTAGGGATTAACCCAAGAAAAAATTAGGCATAATTCATCGGATTCACTGTCATAGCTAAGTTTTGATTAAAAACTTGCGTGCCCTGAAGTCCTGGCTCGCCAAGCCTTGTTTCCCAATGTAAATGCGGGCCAGTAGAATTACCCTCAGAGCCCACCGCGGCAACAATTTCACCTTGAGCCATCTTGTCACCAACGCGAACAAAAACGTCACTATTATGTCCAAAAACTGAATAAACTATTTTGCCGTCAGCTTGTTTTTGGTTTTCATGAGCAACAATAACAGTATTATCACCAAAACCCTGTACATGCCCCACAAAGACTACTTTACCTGCCCAAGGCATTCTAATTGGCGTGCCAATCGGAGCAGCAATATCTACTCCTGAATGAAAATGTGAATGACCTTTTATAGGGTGATGACGATGACCATACTCGCTGGAGATACGCCCCTGGACGGGCATTACCGTATCAGAATCATTAAAAGACTTAGGAATAGAGTTTTGGAGCTGGTTTAGCGGGTTAAACTGCGCACCTGAACCTTGCATGAGATTCCACATAGGATTGGACATATTCATCATTTGCATCATGGGATTCATTTGGCCCATAGCACCGCCTGGATAATTCATGCCCATCATGCTATTCATCATTCCATCAAAAGGACCAGAAGCATCTTTATCACCTGAAAGTGCCTGACCAAGCATATTTGCCTGCATCATTGTTGCGATAGCTTTAAAATTTTGAGCGTTAGAATTATCGTAATTATTTTGCGAATTATAATCGTTGTGCTCGACTGAGCCAGATAGCGTATCTATGCGCTGAATAATCTGGTTTACTCTTTGTTCTGCTGGGATTTGTGAACCGCCAAAGCTCATACTTATTTATAAATAAACTGGGTTAAAGATGGGTTAAGGATTCGCTCCCTGAGCCAAGATTCGTTCTTTGCTCAGGGTTGAAAAATGCGTCTTCGACGATTCTTTATCCCTGGAAAGTTTTTGGGCTTGGTGTTATTTAGAATTTTGCGTAATTCGTAGACAATGTCTGTAATACTGTATAGAATGTAAACATAGGTTTCAAGCCTTAGAGTTTATGATAATTCAAGAAAGAGAAAAAAATATTCTTGCAATTTTGAGTGTCGCTATTGCGGTAGTGGTTTTTTTATATGTTTTAAAACCAAGTTTGGATGAATCTAATAAACTAAACACTGAAATTCAAGCTCTGCAAAATCAACTCAGAGAACCTCAGGTAACAAGAGAAAAACTTCAAGAAACTAGAGATAACCTTGATGGCATCATCAAAGACATAGACATGCTCAAAGATCAATTACCGCTATCTGAAAAAAGAGGATTTCTAGTAAGAGATCTTGAATTACTAGCTAAAGAAAATAATATAGAAATTATCAGCTTTATGCCTAAAGATGCCTTGGCCATTACGATTGCTGGCAAAGAGATAATGCCCAACAAAAAATCTTACTCAAAAAGAAAAACTCTCCAGCTAGAAGAACAGCATGCCATGGTACTCAAAACCATTATCAATATTGAATCTCGCGGCAAATTTGCTAGCTATAATAAATTCTTTTCTGATATTATTACTTATTATCGAGCAGTCGAGGTATCTAACCTAACCATCACAAGAAGCGGTGTAGCGGCTCAAATGGGTGCTGATAAGAGATTTGCTGGAGCCAAAAGATCAAGTAGCCCATTAGATGAAGCGCAAAACTCTGATCTAAATGTTAGTTTTACTTTACTTGCCTACACCTCAATCCCTGAACCAAATGTAAAAACCGCTGATGGATTTACAGACATAGAACAAGAAGAAGAAATACTAGAAATAAAAGGGTAAGCCATGAATAAAATCCAAGCGCCTAGAGGCACTCATGATGTGATTTTAGAAGAGTCTGATCTTTGGCAATACCTAGAAC
>JBEAYS010000083.1:0-3239 GCA_041170505.1 Cyanobacteriota bacterium | reverse complement strand
AAATTATGTCGTTCTAAACGATCAAACCTACACAATCGCATCCCAGCACCTAGAGCAAGCCTTACTTTATTATTCACAGCAAAATCTTTCAGACTTAATCTGGAAGGCTAACTATTATGTCGCTGATCTAAATCACAAACTATTTGTAATAAATAAAGATCAAGAGAAATCAGAACTATATAAGAATAAAGCTCGCAAACATTACTTGGATATGCACATGATAATTCAAGAGTATGAATCAGAACTTCAGCCTAATAATATAAATCTGTTTGGTCTCAATCTTGAGGATGCTTTTAATAAAGCCTATCAGTTCTTCTTGAGTATTGATGAGGCTGAAATGGCTAAAAAATTCACTAGATTCAATAATAATTAGTGTATTTAGACTATTTAGATTCCAAAAGCTAAGCCTTTAGTAGGACATTAAAACCAGATTAAAACTGGATAGATATTACTATGTACAAGTTAATTAAGCTTGAAGATTTAAATATCGTCTTAAATATAGTAGAACAGTTTAGTCTAAAACTTTTTAATGGCCAAAAATTTAAAAAACTTGTTTTGATTTTGTTTTTAAATTCATTTATTCTTAGTGCTGAAGCAATTAATGTGAGGATTAAAGATATAACAAAAGTACAAGGGCTTAGAGATCAATATCTAATTGGATATGGCTTGGTTTCAGGACTACCTAGTAATAGTGGAGACAAAAATAGTTTGGCAACAAATTTAGCACAATTAAATTTGTTGAAAAATTTTGGAGTAAATATACAAGAGTTTTTAATCAATAACCAGGTAAATGTAAATAACATAAATATGAATAACCCAGGACAAGTTTTAGTTTCTGCCCTAAAACAACTAAACGGCGGTTCTGTCGGAAACGTAGCGGCAGTGATGATTACAGCAAAGATAGGACCCTATTCAAAAGAAGGTGATAAGTTTGATGTAGATATATCATCATTTGGGTCATCACGGAATTTGGCTGGTGGAGTACTGTTACAGACATTATTAAAAGGTCCTGATGGAAAAGTTTATGCTACAGCTCAAGGACCTGTTATTAATTCTGGTTATGAAGTAGAAGCTAATGGCAGTTTGATTAGAGAAGGCTCTCCAAACTCAGGCAGAGTGCCAAAAGGCGGGATCATAGAATATCCTCTTCCTACTAATTTAGATACCGAAAAAGGTCTGATACTAACCACAGAAAAAATGGATTTTAATACTACTAAAAAAATTGTCGAAGCAATAAACCGCTCACCAGCAAATAGAAGAGCCGAAATAGTAGATGGTAGAACCGTAAAAATCGAGCTCAACGGTCCCCAGGATAATCCTATTCAGGCACTTGCAGATATTGGCGGAATTAATGTAGATGCCGAAAACGAAGCAAAAGTAGTAATCATGGAAAGAACCGGCACTATAGTAGTCGGTCAGGATGTAAAACTCTCAGCTGTAGCATTAGCTCATGGAACGATTTCAATAACAATAAAAACAGATAATGAAGTCTCTCAGCCTAATGTAACGACTCTGGCGAATCTAAACGTCGCTGGCGATAACACAAATATAAACACCAATATGGCTAACGGCGGCGATGCCGGCGAAGATGGCGCTGGCGGCGGCGGTATAAATACCACTCCATTTTCGAATTCTGATATCGAATTTAAAGAAACAGATACTCGCTATGTAGAAGTTCGAGAATCGACTACACTAGCTCAATTAGTAAATGAATTGAATAAGATCGGAATTTCTTCAAGGGATTTAATTTCTATAATGCAGGCGCTAAAAGCGTCAGGAGCCTTGCAAGCTGAACTGGAGATCATATAATGAAAAAATATCTTAGTATAATTCTAGCTTTAAGCCTATTAAGTATAATCACTAAGCCAGTTTGCGCCGAAACAATAAAAGTAGGAATCTCCGAAAGCACACCTATACCGATAATAGCTGAATGGCCGATTAACGAAGGAACCCAGGTAGGGGAGCACTTTTCAGCCAGGATAGTAGAAGATATAAGCTCAGAAGCTGGAGAAGTTTATATCCCTAAAAATAGTCGTGTCATTGGTGTGGTTGTAGCTGTAGAATCAGCAAAATCATTTAATAGAAACGGTAAAGTAGATATTCAATTCACTAAGATTATTTTTCCAGATAATGTAACTAGTATCGAGATACTTGCTGATGGAACGATGAAAGCAAGCTCCGGCTCAAAAGCTGAAATAGTAGTAGATGCACTTGCCAAAACCACTGGTGGTGCGATTCTAGGAGCGATTGCTGGATTAAAATTTGGGGGGATTATTGGGACTGGTTCTAGCTCAGCTTCTAATCTAGCGATAGGAGCCATGACCGGAGCGAGCTTATCACTGATATCTTTTATTGCCAAAAAAGGTAACCAAGTAGAAATCAATCCCGGCTTACCCATGGTACTAAATATAAACCAAATGCAAAAACAAGACTACTCAGGTCAGCAAATAGTATCTCAAGACGATAAAGTAAAAGCTGTGATATTGAGTTATAACGATAAAAAAATCGAAATCGAAATCGAAAACCAGCTCAAGCACTCAATCCCACTGACCAATCTAAAAATCGTTGATGGATTGGGTTATACGATGAAACCGAATATCCCGCTAAATTATCACGATACTAAGGCAATCCCAGCAAAAAGCGTCAGCACTTATGAATTTGAATTTACGCCTACCTTTAAAAATGGTAAATTTTGGCTAGTGCTAACAGACAGCTTTAACAAACAAGAATACTTTAGAAAAGAAATAACTAGTAACTAATGCAAGTCAATACCGCTTATAGTCAGGGTTTACCAGGAATAAGTGAAAAAGATATCACTAAAGTTCTAAAGCGTGGTGATGGGCATAAAGAGCTAGAATCCGCTCAAGAATTTGAGTCACTATTTATCCAGAGCATGCTCAAGGAAATTAGACCAAAAACCGATGAAGATGGGCTATTTAGTAGCGGTCTGGGTGAAGATGTTTTTTATCAGATGATGGACGAAGCCATCGCTAAAGAAATAGCAAAATCACCTAATGGCTTTGGGATCGCTGATGCTGTTATGAAACAGAATTTTGAAGAATAAAATATTCAACATCTTTAAAAATTTTTTATAAAACGCTAAAATTTTGATTTTTTTTAAATTCCTAAATAACTAAACCTTAATAAGAATTTGTTATAAAAACGATACTAAGGGTAATTATTTGAAAAATCAATAAAATGGCAAATGCCACTTCAATTAATCCAACAGAGTATAGGAC
>JBEAYS010000082.1:0-6083 GCA_041170505.1 Cyanobacteriota bacterium | reverse complement strand
TTAATATTGTGTAACATGCTAATCTTTTAGCAAAAATAGATTAATAGTAGATTAAGATACAGGGTCGTAGATAGACATTCGACAAACTTCAGATATTAGTCACTGCTTCAAGGACTCGCAGATAAATTTCTCTATAAGAGATTTTGACTCTGCGTCTAAATTAGCCTTTGCACGCGTATATGCTTTGCTGACAGCACTGGGCTGCTTATTTATAATGTGTGATATCTCCGTCAACGATAGATTCGTGTGTTCTCGTAAGAAATAAATTAAAAGTTTTTCCTTTTGCTTAAGTTCAGTATCGAGACTCCTAACGAAATCTAAAATACTGTTTGGATCATAGTTTTTTGCAATTCTAAACTCAGATTCTGCCAAAATCCTATGGCTAAGGTCTTCCTCTCTTACATAATTTTTCACAATATGTTCAAAAAATTCCCTAGACCCCAAAATGATCTTGCCCAAGGTGTGCTCCTCTGGATCCCAACTACAGCCTGTGTCATCGTATGTATATTGAGCAATCAGTTCTTTTTGTTTGTGTGTATCTGCCGAAAATTGATTTGATAACCAGTCTAAATTTAGAAATTTATTTTTTGGTTTAAAACCTAAATAAGCTCCGTAGCTTGACCACTGCCATTGATGTGGATGTTCTACCAAGCCAGCTTTAACGGGGTTTAAGTGGATATAACGACTCAATTGTAGCGAATATAAATCAGACTGAACGATTTTTCTTTTGTACCTACCTTTAAATACATGTCCATCTTTATCCGGATATTTATTTAAAAAATATCTAGCGTAATTTTCATTCAAATATTTCATGATTAATGCAAGATTTGGTTCTGGGGTTTGAAGAAAAAAATGATAGTGATTGGTCATCAAACAATAGCTATGGCAGATCAATCTAAATTTTTCTTGCGCCTGATTTAGCAAGTACAAAAAAAAGATAAAATCATTATCATCAAGAAACAAGGCTTGTCGGTTTAAGCCTCGGGACATAACATGATAAAAAGCATTGGGAAATTCGATTTTCACAGGTCTAGCCATCTTGCTAATTTTGAAAAATAATTGAATAGAATAAAAGGGGTCAAAAGTACTTATCTGGTTAAGATCAGCACCTGCCTTTGTTATTAAGGATTCGCTGAAAAACGAAGTTTTGAGGCGGAATCCTCCTAACAAAAATATTAAGGATCCACTCCCTGAGCCAAGATTTTCTCTTGGTTCAGGGTTGAAAAATCGACGAAGTCGCATTTTTCAGTGGACCCTTAACTGAAATTTGTCGAATGTCGATCTACGACCCCTGCTTTTTAACCAAAATTAAACCTTGATTCATTAAACTTAGACAGATTAAGGCTTTGACTTAGTCATATTTGGCATAGAACAAATGACAGAAATAAGAGCATTTGATTACGAAGATAGACTAGAGAGGGCAAGGCTACCCTTGCAACAGAGAGCAACGGACGGGACCTTACCTATTCTAAATGAAGACGAAATAAAATCAAGTAAGGAAATACTCTCAGGTTATACCTTGCCTGGCTCCTCGACAAAAGTGGATGTATCTACTACTGATAATGTTATACAAACTGGTTTAAACTCAGGTATTGGTATAACCAACAACCAAGCTATAGCTGGATCAAGATCTTCAATTGTAATGAATATGCAGGATGCTTCAAATTACCAGCGACTACGAGCGGCAGGTCTTATGACTGCGCAAATCAACGAAAGAAACATATACTTAGCACTCGGAACTGATTCTCAAGGGAATCATAAATATGGATTTTATAGCAAGGGCTTTGGAGAAGGTGATGAGCGGTCTGGAGTAATCAGCATCAGCAAAGATGGTCAATTAGGCAATCTTGGAACAACAGGCTGGTCGCGCGCAAGCGAAGAAGATATAAGGATAATGAAAACTGCACTGCAAGCAAGAGAGCAAATCATCAACGCATACGGTAGCTTTGATAAATTCAAAGAAGCAGAAGAGCTTAGAGCAAAACTTGGTGACCTACTCGGCACTAATAAGCTCACAAATGACGAAAGGAAGCAGCTCACTGACCTATCAAGCAAATTAAGCCCCAATAGTAATAATATCCAGCAAGGATTAAGCGAGGCACAAGCTGGATTTGCAGCTCTGGGTTCCAAACATAAGCTAGATGGGATCTTGCTCGGAATCAAAGTAGATGAAGCAAGAGGAAGAATCGATAGTCAAACCTTGGCAAGCCTAGAATCCCAGCTAAAAACCAATGACAATATTGAAGAGATAGCCAAGGCTCTTGATACGGCTCTAGACCAAGAGAGTTCTAAAAAACAATTACTAGATGGTAGCAAACAACAACAGCTTCAATTAGCAAGAGATAAATTCCAAGACAATCTCATAGACATAGACCTGAGCAAATTAGACGATAGTACAAGGTCCAAAATCCAAACCTTTCTCGCGTCAAGGGAGGCAATCCACAATCTTGGTGATGCAGGTCAGCTCACAGAGCTTAATTGGCAGAATCATAGATTTGAGCAATTGATGAAGAATAATGATTTTAAAACAGCCATCGAAGTAAGTAAAAAACCAGATACCGTTGATATCTCTCTGCCGCCAATTCTCACAACCTCAACTCCAGCCAAACTCAGCACAGAGGAGATCCCTCCTGCTAGCGATGACGGCAAGACTAATAGCCCGCACATACTAGAGGCTAGTCCCATCGTCATAGCAAAAGCATCAACGGAAGCAAGTCACAATTTGGCTCAAGTAACAAAAGCCCCAGAGACTACTTCTCAAGCAGGTTCTATCCTTACAAAAAGAGCTGTGATGCAGGATAAATTTCCGGAGTCTATAACTACGTCGATACCAAGAAAGATATCTCAACTAAGCCTAGATATCTCAACTAGAGCTATGACCAATATCAGCGTGGTTTCTCTCAACGGTGAGGGAGTGGACAATTCGGCATTTATGAGTGCAGTAGACGAAAGCATCAGAGGCTTACTAGATGAAAACATCCTGCAAGATTTATTTGCAGCAAATGGACACAATCTTCGAATTGCTGTCTTGGATACGAAGCAGGCACCCGATGCAGAAAAATTGGAACAATTATTAGGAGGCTCTTTTACATCAATAGATGAGTTACACAAATATTTAGATTATTTTACAGCGGCAGGGGATAGGTTTAAAATGGATGGCTTTTATATGAACTCAAAGAATGGACCCTTTATAGTACTACCTAAGCGTGAAGAAAGAAGCACCGTGAATATAGGTGTTTTAGCTCACGAGATAGGCCACGCAGTAGATGAAAGAATAGTAGAAAGATCTCGTAAGGACCGTAATCTTGCAAGAAAGTTAGCACATCAAGGATTTCGGATTGGGGATAATGATGAATGCCTATCATACTCCATGGATTTCATTGTATTACACCAAAATGCTCTGTTGCCATACCAACAAGAGCAAAACTCTTCAAGTGCCAAGCAAAGCTCAGCCGTAGCCTCTGCTAAAGATATGACTGGGTTAAAATATTATGATGACGCTGATCCAAAAGAATTCACTGGTAAAGCAACCGCCGCAGGTTCTGGAGAAACATTTGCTAAATCATTTGAGTTGATAATTCGCGCTGATCAGCTAAGCCAAACGCAAAAATCATCTCAGGGCTATAACAATTTTAATAGAGTCTTTGCTGAATATAATAGAAGAGTTAAACAAATTCTTGACATTGCATATCCTCAAGAATAGCTAGGTTAATGCTACAATCCTTTCTATGAGCACAAAAGTTCAAAAAGCCACTATCGAGATCTATACTTGGGATCATTGCCCCTATTGCCGTAAGGCTTTGGGCTTGCTCGATTTCAAGGCACTTACCTATACTCAAATCAAGCTTGATGGTGACGAGCTGGCATGATAGGAAATGTCAAAGAAGACCAAAGGCAACCGCAAGTCAGTGCCGCAGATTTTTATTAATGGAGTGTCTATGGGTGGTTGTGATGACTTGCATGCGCTGTAAGAGTCAGGGAATTTAGATAGGCTTATTTACTAGCTTCTTTTATTGCTCTATTGTCCAGATCGTTCACGACCCTAGTGTATAGCTTCGTGTTTCTACCATATCTGTCCCTGAAAGATTTTTCATATCTATCAATCTCAGTAAAACAGAGCTCAAGATTTTTATTAATCAAGGATACCAAGTTGTTTTTTTTAGCAAAGCCAGGATCCTCTCTTATACAAGCGATTAGTCTTTCTCTTAGCACATTGAGTATTTCCTTTGGTGCAATCAAGTTACTAATTGCTGTTTTTATATTTTGTTTGACATTGTTAGCAAAATTGCTGCGATCTATCAAAACAGTAGGCATTAAATCCAAAAGTCCACCAAGGCTACGTGCGCTCAAGTAATATTCCGGCGTACCATCTTTTCTGGCAGTAAGAACCCTTGCTAGAGTACTCTGACCTAGGGAACAATCGTGCTTGAGTCTTTTTGATCTTGTTGTAGCATAGGCTATATACAGCTTGCGCAGATATGAGTCCTTATCCGGTCTTGATTTACTAATATTTTTGTTAGGCGGATTCCGCCTCAAAACTTCGTTTATAAGCAAATCCTTAACTAATACTTAAAATTTTTTTTGTATAAAAATTAGCATGGACACTAATCCTATTAGATCAAGCAGAATGCCTCGATTGAGCAGACGATCAAGGGAAGTTCGTGGTCAAGGGCCTGATACTCGCCCCTTAAGCCAAAGGGTCAGGGAGGTGCATAATTTTTTAGCTAGAAATAGAGACCTTCGTTCTAATTCTTCAAGCTCTGCAACTACTCCCGAAAATCAATCGCAGACAAGCTTTGACTTTGTAGCATATTCGAATTTTAGAAAAGAAAATAATAAGGCTGTTTTAGCGCAATTAAGAATTGCTTCTGAAAATCCCACTAATAATACTCCTGAAGAAACCAGAGATATAAATACTCTAATAACTAATAGACAAGGTCTTGATGATTTTTGGAATAATAGGGTTCAGTTTTGGGCTCAAGAAAAAAACAAGCCCGAACCGCCAGTAAACTCTTATGAATCTAGAATCTTAAAAAATATCAAAGACCAATTTCAATTTATGGAAAACCTATATGAAGAAGGTTTAGTATCTATAAATCCTAATCAAAGACCCAATTACAACCCTAGTGATATAAAATCAGTTTTAGAAATCTCTAGTCAAGATTTGAGTAATTCAGATAGATCTGCTGACAGTTTATTTAGATTAGCAAAACGAGTAAATGAATTTTTGGTTTCAATTAATGCAATTGGAGCAGATTCATTAATTCCTCCTCCAGTTCAAACAGTTAATCCTCAACTAACATCTACAACTCCCACAACATCTACAACCCCCACAACATCTACAACAACTCCAACAACTCCAACAACTCCAACATCAACAAGAACTACAACAACTCCAACAACTCCAACATCTACAACAACTCCAACAACTCCAACATCAACAAGAACTACATCAACGAGTCCAATTGCTAGGACCAATCAACAAATGAGCAGAGATGAATTTTTAAATACTATAAGAACTAAAAATACAAATGGTCATCCTCGAACTAATAATTTAGCTAGGTCTTAAGCCTTAAGTTCAAAATTTCATTGATACTCACATATCGGTATTGACTTAACAACGTTTTTTATGTAAAATAATAGTTATAATGACAATTGATCCAATTTTGCCAATACCAATCCTCGCTGGCAATGCTTCATCTACCCAGCCCCCCCTGACTCCAGATAATAACCTGGCTCAGGTTAATCAACCAAATCAAAAGATTAATACTACCGACTTGCATGCGCCCACATCTACTATCGCTGTTAATCTTCATAAAGAACTTGCAAATAAAATCTTAGATGGATTGTTTAAGATGAGGCAATTTAAGATTCAATATATCCCTCATGATCAATTAAACACATATATGAAAAGTAATATACAAGATTTAGAATATTACGTAAAACCAGATTTAAAGGATTTTTTAGATGAAGTGGCGTCACCTAATAGACTTGACTCAAAAAATATTGATTTCTTGCATTCTACATTAAATACTAAACAAAAAAAATAATTTTAAATAACATTGGAAAAAATAGAGTTCATG
>JBEAYS010000081.1:0-2931 GCA_041170505.1 Cyanobacteriota bacterium | reverse complement strand
AAGATTAGGGTCTGAGGCCAGGTATTTTGCTAGCCATACCGCGCATCAGTTTACCCAAACCGCCTTTTGAGAACATTTTCATCATCTTTTGCATCTCTTCGAACTGATTAAGGACGCGATTTACATCTTGAACCTGAACGCCAGAACCCATAGCAATTCTTTTCTTTCTTGTAGCTTTAATCAATTCAGGCTTTCTTCTCTCAAGAGGTGTCATTGAGCTAATAATGGCTTCTATTTGACGAAGTGATTTATCACCATCTTCAGGATTAATTTTTGATGCGGCACCCGAAAATTGCGCTGGCATTTTATCCATCAACGCACTCACGCCACCCATTTTTTTCATCTGTCCTATTTGATTTTTGAAATCATCTAAATCGAAATTTTTTCCTGACTTAACTTTTTCTGCTAGCTTCTCTGCTTCTTTAATATCCAATGTTTTCTGTGCATCTTCAACAAGACTTACAATATCTCCCATACCAAGAATTCTCGATGCCATTCTTTCAGGGTGAAAAGGTTCAAGACCATTAATTTTTTCACTTGTCCCAATATATTTAATAGGCTTACCAGTCACTTGTCGAACAGATAGAGCAGCCCCGCCACGCGTATCACTATCTAGCTTAGTTAAAATGACACCGGTTAAAGGGAGTGCGTCTCCAAAAGCTTTTGCAGTATTCACTGCGTCCTGCCCTTGCATGGCATCAACAACAAATAAAGTTTCAATTGGATTTAATTTTTTATGGAGTGATTTAATTTCGTCCATCATTTCAACATCAATGCCTAAGCGACCTGCTGTATCAAAAATCACTGCATCAAAAAAATGTTTTTTTGCATAATCGATGGTTTCTGATGCAATCTTTAATGGTTTTTGATTGGGGTTTGAATCAAAACATTCAATATTTAAACTTTTAGCAAGTGTTTTAAGTTGATCAATCGCCGCAGGACGATAAACATCAGCACTCGCAAGTAATACTTTTTTCTTTTTTTCAATAAGTAATTTGGCAAGTTTGGCAGAGGTAGTTGTTTTACCAGAGCCTTGAAGGCCCGCCATTAAAATAATAGCGGGTGGGGAAACATTAAGCTCTAAGGCGACGTTCTGATCACCCATAAGAACAGTAAGCTCATCTTGAACAATTTTAATAATGGCTTGTCCTGGAGATAAGCTTTGCAATACCTCTAAACCAAGCGCTTTAGTTTTAACGCGATCAATAAAATCTTTTACGACAGCCAAAGCAACATCCGCTTCAATTAAAGCAATTCTAACTTCGCGCATAGCGTCACTGATATTTTGTTCAGAAAACCTTGCTTGCCCTCGGATTGTTTTAATTACGCTTTGTAATCGATCTGTTAGATTTTCTAACATATTTGTATCCTGTTTTAAGTTAACTCTTCTTTATGTACATGGTATATTAAACTTTTAATTACCAATAAAAAAATTATGGAAATTTGGCTGCCTATCTTAATAGCTTGTTTTTGTTACCTCACACCAAGTTTATTACTATTTAAAAATCCAACGCCAAATAAAAAACTGATTAATTTTAATGCGATACTCATTGGCGTTGGCTTATTAGCTCATTTTACGATTCTTAAAGCTAGCATTTCTTTCAACCAAATCAATCTCGGGTTTACTAATGCGCTTATTGCAACTTCTTTTTTTAGCATTTTGATTTTTTGGCTGCTTAATTTTAATAAAAATTTTAGCTATCTGCAGCCATTTTTGCTTATCCCATCATTGATTTTGTTGATCATACATCCTTTTTTTCTATCAAATCATTTTCTAACTACTGACTTATCACCATTATTTTTAACACATATCGCCATAGCTCTATTGGCATATAGTCTATTTACTTTTTCTGCTTACTTGTCCATATTTATTTTAATTTTTGAGAAAAAATTACATGAAAAAAAGAAAATAGATCAGCTCTTGAGTGGTTCGCAGCCTTTAATTGAAATGGAGAATTTCCTTTTTAATATTAATAAATTTGGCTTTATTTTGTTAACCTTTACACTTGGCAGCGGTATTTTATTTTCAGAGCAAGTTTTTGGAACACCCCTCCAGTTAAACCATAAAACCATTTTCTCAATTTTAGCTTGGTTAATTTATGGGCTTCTTCTAGCGGGCAAAAAACTCAATGGTTGGCGAGGAAGGAAATTTATTTACATTTCACTTACTGCCTTTTTATTTCTATTATTGTCTTATCTAGGCAGCAAATTTGTTCTAGAAATTATTCTTCATAGATAATGATTATCTCAAAGAAATCTGAGGCCAACCTTTAGATTTAGCGTATTCCGTTAAAATATCATCAGAATCAACAGCGACAGGATGCGTCACTCTCTGCATTAATGGTAAATCATTATGCGAATCACTATAAAAGTATGATTTTTGAAAATCAGCAAATGATAGATGCTTGCTTTTGAGCCAAGCTTCTAAGCGTGTTACTTTACCTTCTTTAAAAGAAGGTAAACCCGCAACTTTACCTGTAAATTCACCTTCTTTTTCTTCTGGATCAGTACCAATTAAGTTTTCAATACCGAATAGTGCGGCAATCGGTTTAGTAATAAAGCTATTAGTTGCTGTGATCACGATAAGTAAATCACCCTCTTCACGATGCTTTCTGACTAAAGCATAAGCCTTCTCAGTAATCATAGGCTTAATGACTTCTTCAACATACTTTTTTAAAAGCTGGTTAAGAATATTTCTTGGATTTCTAGCGAGAGGTTTAAATTGAAACTCAACGAACGCGTATATATCTAGAGTGCCTGCTTTATAGTCAGCATAAAATTTTTCATTTTTTTCAGCATGAATTGCGCTATCTAGATAACCTTCTTGGATCAGGAATCTACTCCAGTTGTAATCGCTGTCGCCGGCTAAGATAGTATTATCTAAATCGAAAAGTGCTAAATTCAAATTAACCCCTAAACCTGAGGGTGAGC
>JBEAYS010000080.1:0-4481 GCA_041170505.1 Cyanobacteriota bacterium | reverse complement strand
ATGACGGAATTTGCCATGAATCAACTATTTAGTCATATCTAAGGCTTTCTCTAAGGTTTTGATTTTGGATTCAAGCTGTTTGACTTGGTCTTTTAGAACTTCGTTTTCAAGCTTTTTATCGCTAATACTGGCTAGGCTGGCAGGTTTGCGCTGGGATCCAGCTCCTTGCTTCGCCAAAAAATAACCAAACAATAAACCAATGGCTATTGATGTGATTATAATTAATACGTTTTCTACTTCCATAAATGGGGCAGCTGATGGGACTTGAACCCACGAATGCCGGAACCACAACCCGGAGCCTTAACCACTTGGCGACAGCTGCCACACATGATGAATTTTACCATATTAGGCGTTTGAGAATCTCAATCTTCTAACTTCTTTAAGAAGAGTTTCAAGATCGTAAGGCTTTGGGATATAGACATCCGCTACAGCGTCGAGAAAATTTTTGTAACCCGGGATATTAGTTGCAATAATTATTTTAAGACTTAGTTTATCTTTTAGGATTTGAAGAGATTGACTAAGCTCAAGAAAGTTTTGATGACCAAGTTTGGCAACTTCGATAATTACAGTACGAGGATGATATTCTTGTATCTCTGAAAGTAGGGAGTTAAAACCTTGGGATATTTTTGCTTCGCTACCTTCTCTCACCAAGGTCTCTTCAAGCAAAGAAGCAAAATCTAAGTCATCTTCAAGAATCAAAACTTTTTTATTTTTGGATTCGTTTTTGTTTTTGTTTTTTACAGCTTGCTCAATAATATCAGTACCTGATAAAAAATTCCTATCTATGCTAGAACACACTCCTATATTGAGATCTAGAAGTCCTTCTTTGCGTCTAACTTTTTTGGGAGCAGAGCAAATTATATATCCACAATCAAAATCTTCTTGTTTATAAATCTTATTAAGAATTGATTGGAAATTTTGTTTAGCAAGACTAAGTATATTTTCAAGATTAGCAGAGTCGCACAAAACCAAAAAATTATCACGACCCAAATGACCCAAAAAAGCATTTTGATTATTAATATCTTTTAGGCTTTCCGTCAGGATTCTAGCTGTTTCTCTAATAGCTGAGTCACCACTAGAAACACCATACATGTGACTATAACTTTGAAAATGCAGAATATCTACATGAATTGCAAACCAATCACTAAGATTTTTACGGCAATGCTCAAGGATAGTATAGGTTCTGTTGATACTGGGCAAGCCCGTTAATTGATTTTGCTCTAGAACGCTCTTGCGGCGCAGGATAGAAAATATCTTCAAGAACACTTCTTGTGCGCTGATATCCCGCAGAACTACTTCATCTGCTCCTTGCTTGAAATATTCAAAAACTTTTTCTTTACTTGTACCTTCTCTAGCTATTACTAGCTTAAAAGGTTGGCAAGACTTAGATCTGTAGCTGATTTCAGGATTTGATAGATTCTCTTCAAAAACATTATCATCAATCAATAAAATATCTGGACGGTATTGGCGAATAATTGACTTAAGATTCTCACTATCTTTTGTTTGGACAAGCTCTATAGCTTCTTGAGAACAAAGCTCTATAAAATCAGGATTGTCCGATAAAATATTTTCACAACCATCTTTTAGGACATGGAGTATATAAGTTTTTGGAATTAATCCCACCAAATAACTCCTCCCTTATGAGCAGAGGTCGGCAAATATAGATAAAAAGTGGTTTTGCCATCACCGCTTTTTACTTTTAGATCACCGCCCAAAAGCTTAGACAGTGAATAGCTAATATACAGACCTAGTCCAGTACCTTCTGTCTTGCGAGTAAGGGGACTATCAAGGCGACTAAACTTTGTAAAAATTTTTCGCTGATCTTCTTCTTTTATGCCTATGCCATAATCTGTGACATTGATACGTACCATTTGCTTACCATCGTGTTGACATTCTCTAACTTTTATTTCGACAAGATCAGCATCAGGAGAGTATTTCACAGCGTTGTCTATAAGGTTAGTAAGTATTTGTTCTAACCTATCGGAATCTACCCAAACATCGGGCAGAGTTAGCGGAAAATTAATATCAAACTTATGTTTGGATTTATGCTTGCTTTCAACCATCATGGTGATATTCTCGATAATAGGTTTAAGTTTGACAGGGTGGATAGTCAGCTGTAATTTTTTACTTTCTAATCTCGATACTGCAAGCAAGTCCTCGACAAGTCTTGAAAGTCTTTCAGCTTGATCCTTTATAATGTTGATGTATTTTTTTCTTTTTTCATCATCGATAGTTTTTGCTTGTTGTAACAATGTAGCGGCGAAACCTTTTATGCTAGTGATTGGAGTCCTAAGCTCGTGAGAGACAGTGCTAATAAACTCTGATTGAGCCTTATCAAGATCTTTTTTATAATCTTCAATAAAGAAAAAAATTAAATAACCACTAATACTCTGCTCAGCTGAGAGTATTGGAGTAGATCTAGTTTCAATAGCAATTTGCTTGCCGTCTTTGGTAAATAAATTTACTGAAAGAGGAATAACATCTGTAGGATCCTTAAATTTCATGGAATCCTCAGTAGAGAAAAGTTCTGTAATGTTTTTGCCCAAGATTTCTTGCTCTGACCAACCAGTAACTTCTTCTAGTTTCTTACTAAAAATTAAAATTTCTTTATCAAGGTTTAGTGCCACAAAACCATTTTTTGTTGCACGGGCTATACTAGCTAAGACTTGATGATGATTTATTTGATTAGTTGCTTGAAAATTCACTTATTATTACTTATTTTAGCAAATCTAAGCCCTTAAGCTAATTGTAATAATGTTACAATTAGTGCCAAATAAAAGCCTGGTCTAATTGTAATAATGTTACAATTAGTGCCAAATAAAAGCCTAGTCTAATTGTAATAATGTTACAATTAGTGGGCAAAACGACTAAAATTCGTTTGTCAACATATCAATAAGGATTCGCTGAAAAACGAAGTTTTGAGGCGGATTCCGCCTAACAAAAATATTAAGGATTCACTCCCTGAGCCAAGATCCGTTCTTGGCTCAGGGTTGAAAAATCGACGAAGTCGCATTTTCAGTGGATCCTTAAGGTAAAATATTTCTGTGCCCATAATTCAAAAATCTCTAACCAAAGAAGTCTTATTAGTTTTAGCTGGCGAGGATAGTTTTCAAAGAGGTCTAAATTACTTATCACAAACCCGTGTCATTAACATAAGTTTTGATGAAAATAAAATTCAAGCGGTGGTAAAGGGAACTCAAAAATATTATCCTGAAATAAAACTAAAAGACGGTGAGATAGATAAATATAACTGTACTTGCCCAGCAGGTGGTTTTTGTAAACACCTGGTTGCGATGGGATTAAAATACTTATCAGAAAAAACTGAAAAATCAATTCAAAATCCTAAATTTAATGCAGATATTAATTCAGATATGTCTCTAATCTTATTAGGAATTCTTGGTTTATACGGATCTTCACTCAAATTAGAAGAAATCACAAAATATTACCAAGAAGTATCGAATGATTTACGAGCTCGAGATTTGATAAGTATTGAAATATTGGAATATAAAAAACTATACAAAAAAATGAACATTTTTAATAGTGATGAATGGTTATTAAAACTCGACATTGCTCATCAATTTATTTCTCGTGCTCTCAATTCAAAATACCGAAACCAAATCATCAAAGTAGTTCAAAGCCAGCTAAATAAAACAAATTTTAAAACTCCAAACTATATTCAAGCGTTAAATTATTATTACTCGAGATTAAATTTTTATTTTTATACCAATAATGATACGGCTTTTATCGAAAATGCAGAAAAATTTGAAGCAGTAAAAGGGCAATTTTATGGTTACACTTTAATTGAAGAAATGTCGTTTTTTGTAGGGACAAGCTTGGATAATAATTTTACCTACTCCAGATTCCTATCCTACAAACCTTATTTTCGTAAATATTTAATAAAAAACATTTTGGCTAGATTTGTTTATCAGGGAATTAGAACTCCCGTTTTTAATGATTTGATAAAAAATAATTTGTTGATTCTTGATAGCAAAAACAATATAGAACTGTCTCTGGACGCTCTTCTTATGGACTTGAGAATAGAAGAGTTAGAAGAAATCTGCACTAAGTTACTAAATGAAGATCCAAGTAAAAGCTATATCAATTTTTATATTGCATCATGTAATTTTTTTCGGGGTAATCATACTAAGGCTTTAGAGCAATTTGAACACGGATTAAAAGAAGAAAGAAAAAAAACTCGCAATTCACAAAACACAGTCACAGAAGGACCTGCAATCTTTTATATACTGACACTAATAATCGCAGATCCCAAAAAAAACAAAGTCAAAATCGAAAGATGCATCAAAAAAAATAATTTTGAATATTGCACTCCAAGAATGAAATTACTACAGATCTTATTTAATTACTTAATAACTTCTGATACTAATGACTTTGACCAAATAAACAACAAAATCAAAATTATCAAACATCAATTTCAAGAGGATTGGCTATTGATCCCTATTTACTATTTCTTAGCTTACTTT
>JBEAYS010000079.1:0-3273 GCA_041170505.1 Cyanobacteriota bacterium | reverse complement strand
GATTAGGAGCTATTACAAAAGCCTGATTTTCTATGGCTCTAGCTCGGCACAAAACCTCCCAGTGAGCCATTCCTGTCTGTTTAGTAAAACAAGAAGGCACAAAAATTATTTGAGCCTTTTGCTCAGCATAGAGCCTATAAAGCTCAGGAAAGCGCAGATCATAACAAATACTAAGACCTAATTGTAGTTCCAGTCCATCAATTCTGGTGCTGATCAGCGTAGGGCTTGATCCAGATTGAGTTTTAGAGGATTCGCGAATTTGTTTGCCGTCGATATCGACATCAAATAAATGTATTTTTTTATAAGAACCGACTAAAGTTCCTGTATCATCGATAAAAAAAGAATAATTATAAGGCAGATGATTAGAGCTGGAACGCGCGTAGATAGAGCCTCCCAGAATAGCTACCTGATGTCGTTTAGCTAGATTTTTTATTAGATTGACGGTAATATCATCATCAAAATTTTCAGCATTTTTTATGGCTGATTCAGCAGGGCCGCGAAAATTAAAAGTCTCAGGCAAGGCAATTAGCTTAGCGCCTTGGTGACCGGCTTGCCCAACAAGCTGAGAGATTTTTTCAAGATTTTTTTCTTTTGAATCCTGTGCGTTTACTTGAATTACAGCTGTTTTAAACATCGTCATAACCGTAGGCTCCCCAAGGGTGGCATTTAAATATTCTTTTCAGGGCCAGATTTATACCCTTAATAATGCCATATTTTTCTATAGCCTGATAGGCATAAACAGAGCAAGATGGCTCAAAACGACAGCAAGGTCTTCTTAAAAAATAACAAGCCTGATAAATACGAATAAAACCTAGTAAAACTTTAGTTATAATTGTTTTTGTGGTGGAAACTAACATTGGGCAATTTATTTTAGAACTGGGCTGTGAAGAACTGCCAGCCGGTCAGATTATTAATATCTCTAATCATATCAAAAACGAAATTATCGCCAAGCTGAATCTTGCAAAAATCAGCTTCGGTGATTTTATCAGCCACTATACGCCCAGAAGATTGTATTTTCAGATAGATAATTTATTACTCGACCCCATCGATCAAACCGAAATCCTAAAAGGTCCGCCCGAAAAAATTTCTCGTAACCCAGACGGCGAGCTAAGCCAAGCGGGATTAGGCTTCGCCAAAAAAAATAATCTTGAAACTACTGATTTATATTTTGAGGATGGATATCTCTGCGCCAAAAAAACTCTAAAAGGTCAAAGCGCCAAAAGCATACTCGAAACTTCAATCCCTGAGATCGTTTCATCTACTCCAGGGGTACGCTTCATGCGCTGGGCGGATGGAGAGACTAAGTTTGCTCGCCCTATCCAATGGATACTAGCTGTTATTGTTTTGGCAAATACCCCTAAGCAAATCTTGGACTTTAGTATTGAAGGCCTCTCAGCAAGCGATATTAGCTACGGTCATAGATTTTTGGGGAATGGAGCGATTACAGTCAGCGAGCCTAAAAAATTTATTGAAGATCTTCGCTCTCAGGGTGTGATTCTAGATCTAGAAGAGCGCAAAAAAATCATCATGAATTCAGCAAACAAGCTTGCTGATAGCGTTTCAGGGGTAGTGGTGTTTGATGAGAATTTACTAACAGAATTATGCTTGATTACCGAGAACCCAGCTCCAATACTTTGTTCTTTTGATACTAAGTTTTTGGCTATCCCAGATTGCGTGCTCAAGACTGTGATGATACACCACCAAAGATACCTCCCGATCGAGACTGAGTATATCGACTCCTCATCAAGCGATGTGACCAAACGCAGACTGACACCGTATTTTATAGCAGTGAGCAATAATCCTTTAGCCCAAGCTAGTAAAAACATAAAAGCTGGAAACGAAAAAGTAATAGTGCCGCGCTTTAAAGATGCTGAATTTTTTGTTCAGGAAGATATGAAAATCAGTCTAGATCAGAGACTTGAAAAACTTTCTAAGCTTAATTTTATTAAGGGGACTATGCTTGCTAAATCCCAGCGTCTAAAGAAAATTTCAGCTTACATCATTGACCAACTAGATGAGCATTTCCACAATAACCCTCACAAAGGTCCTAACGATAACCTCGATCAAAAGACAAAAGATCTTATCGAAGCATCTGCCCTTCTTGCTAAAGCTGATTTGAGCACTAATTTGGTGTTTGAATTTACCGAGCTTCAAGGCGAAATTGGCGGAGTCTATGCCCTGAAATCCGGTCTAGATGAGTGCGTAGCGATGGCGATCTCTGATCACTATAAGCCAAGATTCTCTGGTGATGCGCTTCCTAGCACTATCGGGGCTAAGATTCTTGCGATCGCAGATAAGATGGATAACTTGGTTTGCTCTTTTGCGCTGGGCAAGATCCCGAGCGGATCTGCTGATCCTTTCGCGCTCAGAAGGCAAGCAAACGGTCTGCTGGAGATCATCTTACACAGTCATCTAGTGCTTGACATCAGCTCTCTTGTCGATGAAGTTTGCCGTCTCCAGCAAGAAGAGTTCGGTGTCGGTGAGATGATCACCAAGATAAAAGGGCGCGGCGCTGATCGCCAGGAAGTGCAAGTCCCAGAACTCAATTGGCAAGATACTCCTAGCTTGGTAAAAGATTTCTTAAGACAAAG
Source organism: Cyanobacteriota bacterium (assembly GCA_041170505.1). Lineage (GTDB taxonomy): Bacteria > Cyanobacteriota > Vampirovibrionia > LMEP-6097 > LMEP-6097 > JBEAYS01. The sequence continues at coordinate 682 of JBEAYS010000079.1, read as the reverse complement.
ACTAGAGTTTGTGTTTGAGATTTTTCATAAGCATAAGGAAATCAATAAAGCCGTAATCGCTCATGGCGACCCGCTTACAGACCTCAATAAAAGACATATGTTTGTGCATACTCTTTACTCTCTAAAAGAAAGACCTGATGAGTTTAGAGATTTTATCTCAGCGGTCTCTCGCATCGTGAACATCACCAAAACCGCTTCCAGCGCGGGTCTCAGAATAAACCCAGATTTATTCCAAACCGAACAAGAAAAAAATCTCTACCAGATTCTCAAGATTCTCGATGTCGCTGATAGCCAAAAAACCGCTTACGAACCGCTTTTGACAGCTAACCAAATCCTCGAAATCGTCGCGCCGGTAAATAATTTTTTTGATAATGTGCTAGTCAATGCCGAGCAAGAAGATATCCGCAATAATCGTAAAGCCCTAGTCAACTACGCTAATTCGCTACTCAGTGAGCTGGCGGATTTTAGTTTACTTTAGTTCCAGGTATTTCTACAGAGGAGCAATGTTTTTTAGTGGATCCTAAAATAGGTGTGTTCTATGCTGATAATATAGCTCAACAAGCATCGACGACGCTTACATGTCTAGAAGGGTTAGTAATTCCACGGGCAAAGTCGATGCGTAGATTGAGCGACACACAAAAAATACGAGAAAAATCGAAGATTTTTCGAGTCTAAGCACAAT
>JBEAYS010000078.1:0-61238 GCA_041170505.1 Cyanobacteriota bacterium | reverse complement strand
CGAAGTTTTGAGGCGGAATCCGCCTAACAAAAATATTAAGGATCCACTCCCTGAGCCAAGATTTTCTCTTGGCTCAGGGTTGAAAAATCGACGAAGTCGCATTTTTCAGTGGATCCTTAATCAATTAATAACCTAGAAATATTAGACTTAATTTACAAAACATGGGGAGTTAATGACTAAATTTTTTTGCTTAATAATAATTATTTTTTTTAATTTTAATTTGGCCTGGGCCAATAATATAGCTATTTATGATGAAAATATAATTTTACTTGTCGGTCTAAAAGCTCTAGAGATCAGTGACAAAGAACGTGGAATCCTGCATGGCAAAAGGGTTATAGAAGTTAGTTTTACCGATAACTGGCAGGACACTATCAAAAAAACTGAAGCTGATGAAGTGATAATCAAACATAATAATGGTTTTACAGGGCTATATACTCCAAACGGAGATCTTGTAAGAAACATCGAGTTATTTACAGACCTCCAAAAACCAAATCCTGACTTAATTCCACCCGCCAATCAAGATCTAGTCTATAAAGAACAATTTGATAAAGGTTATATCACTGGTGGAAGAATAGATCCTTATGCCGCCAGCGGACCGCTTGGAGACAGGCAAGACAACAAACAATTAAAAGCTGGCTGGGGCTATAACAGTGATTTTAATAAACCTCAATCAAAACGAAGTCTAGTAGTAGATTTTTTAAATTATGCACCTCTAGATACAGTAGGACCGCTAAATTATCCTGGTAATTTTGATCAGCACAATCTTACATGGGCTTACGGTCTGGGAGTAATTCCACATATCGGTTCGTTTATCGTTGCTCGTAACCGCGCAAAAGCTAACAAAAGAGATTATGATACCTATAAGCAAGAGAGAGGCGTCCCAAGCTATGTTGAGCACCCAATAACATACAGTAATTACAACCCTTCAGATCCAACTAATCCAATTATTAAAGATCCTAATTTTTTAAAATACCAAGAAATGCCTGTTAGCATCGAGCATGAGCTAAAGTAGACATTGTCTACGAATTACGCAAAAATCAAAATAATTACCTAATATAAAGGTCCCAATTGTAACTATATTCCAATTGGAGGTGGATTATTTAGACAAACGAATAATTCGTAGACAATGTCTGCAGAGTCAGGGGAATTAAAGAGCCTTGTTAGCCAAGAAATCTGCTCTTTTGTTTTGCTCGCGAGGCACATGAGTAAACGAAATTGTCGAAAAATCCATCTTTAGTAAAACTATTTGATCAAACAAAACTTTTATATCGGAATTTTTTACTTTATAGATACCGTTTAATTGGCGAATCATTAATTCTGAATCAGCTTTTACGTGAATTCGGGTAAAACCCATTTGCCCAGCTAGTTTTAGAGCCTCAAGCAAAGCGGTATATTCAGCAATATTATTAGTAGCGATTCCGATAGATTTTGAGACTTGAGCAACTTCCTTGCCATCTAAGAGTAAAACCGCACCTATAGAGGCTCTGCCTGGATTGCCCTTAGACGCTCCATCACTATATATTTCTAAAACTTGATCAGTAAAGGAACTCAAGCTTTTACTTTTTTTGGATTACTAATATTCAATTCAGCAAGAGATTGAATCACTTGATCAGCGATGCCCTTAGTCATAGAACTAGCTGAGCTTGCTTCAATCACTCCTGAAAGCACCGCAACAGTTTTAGCACCAGCTTTATGTGCCACGCTAAGATCGATCGGAGAATCAGTCACCAAAAGGGTTTTAGAAGGTTTTACTCCTAATTTTTGGCAGAGTTCTTCATAAAGAGCCTGAGTCTTAATTTCGCCAGCTTGAATTACAGAAATCAAATTTTTGATACCAAATTTTTCAAGAGTAGAATTAATATTTTCGGTGGAATCAGAAGTAAAAACACCGATCTTAAAACCAGATTTTGCTAGCTCTTGGATTTTTTCTATAGAGCCTGGAATCGACTCGCTGAGATCAACTAAGCTCAATTCGTTTTTTGCTTGATTCATAGATTCATCGACTACCATAAAAGCTGTTCTCCAACTATATGTAGGATCAAGCTCGTTACAAGTGATAAACAAAGCAGTCGCAAGAGCCACTCTCACTTCTTGAGCAGGCAATGAGCAAGGACCATAAGGATCGATTGCTTCATCATCTTCATCGATACCCATCGCACGAATACAATTGGTCCTAATCTTAATTAGCATTTCCGAGGTCTCAGCCGCGCGCTCAGCTATCAACTGAGCTCTATAAGCTATCAAGCGGAGCCAGAGCTTGTGAAAATTTACAAAAACCCCATCTTTATCAAGAATAACCGCTTCTATATTTGTTAATTCAGACATAGTAATATTATAACTCAGGATGATCGTATTAGGCATAGAGACTAGTTGTGATGAAACGGCTGTAGCTGTAATAAAAGACGGCCGTCAAGCCCTGAGCTCAAAAGTTTTTTCACAGATTTTCAAGCATAAACAATGGGGCGGAGTGATTCCAGAAGTGGCGTCTAGAATGCACCTTGAGACTATTAACAGACTAATTCACGACGCTCTAGCCGAAGCCCAAATCACAATAAAAGATATTACAGCCATCGCCGTCACTCAGGGACCGGGCTTAGTGGGCTCGCTAATGGTAGGTTTCAATGTGGCCAAGACTCTTGCTTGGATCCACCAAAAACCCCTAATACCTGTAAACCATCTCTACGGGCATGTTTGCGCTAATTTTTTGGAGACAGATTTAGAGCCACCGTTTTTGTGTATGCTGGCAAGTGGCGGACATACCCAGGTAATCGCTATGCCTGATTTTACTAATATGCAGATCATGGGTGAGACTGTGGATGACGCTGCTGGAGAGGCTTTTGATAAAGTAGCACGCCTTATGGACTTGGCTTATCCAGGGGGTCCTCATTTAGATAAGCTTGCTCAAACAGCTACAGATACTGGCTCCTATCGTTTCCCTGTCCCAAAAGTGGGCGATTATAATTTTAGTTTTTCTGGACTTAAGACTGCCGTACTACGCCTAAAAGAAAAAATCTCACCAGAACAATGGCAGAGCGATAAAGCCCAAATAGCAAAAGCTTTTCAGGAGTGTATCGCAAGGACTCTGTTTGAAAAAGTTTTGCTTGCAAGCCAAAACACTCAACTGCGCTCAATAGTACTAGCTGGAGGAGTCGCCGCCAATTCCGCTATTAGAGCTAAATTTAAAGAAGAATTTACTCAAGAAAATGGATTTAATCTAATAGTTCCATCTCTAAAATACTGCACTGATAATGCTGCGATGATCGCATCAGCTGGATATTTTTTATACAAGCATGGATCACAATCACACGTGCCTGCTGATCCAAAAGCCCTTCAGCAAGAAGTTTACGCTAGAGCTAGTTAAGGATTTACTTAAAACAAAGTTTTGAGACGGAATCCTCTTAACAAAAAACATTGAACTATTTTTTCGCTATTATCGCCAGAGTCTCAAAATGATAACTATGCGGAAACATATCAATCCCTTTTATAGATCTAAGGGCATAACCATGCTTCTCCAAAAACTTAATATCACGAATCAAAGTAGTCGGATTACAGCTCACGTAAATCAGCTCCCTGACTGAGCTTGTAGCTATCGCCTCCAAAACTGAATTGGTACAGCCCTTGCGTGGTGGATTGACAATAACGCAATCTAGATCTAAATCAGTCAGCATCTTGGTTTGCGCAGGGTTAGCTTGTCCAGAATTTTCAGCATGCGCAAAATTAGTGCGCCCAAAACCAGCCTGAGCAAAAAACTCCTCAGCCGTCATACAAACAAATTCAGCATGCTCAATAGAATTAATCTTCGCGTTTAACCTAGCGTTTTCAATCGCGGAGCTCACTTCCTCGACACCAATAATTTTTAGCCCTGGTATAGATTTAGCTAAACTCAGCGAAATAGTACCAATCCCACAATAAAGATCTAAAACCCTTTTAGGAAGCTCGCTTCTGGAGACGTGATCTTTTATGAAATCAATGATTTTTAAAAACTGACTGGTATTCACCTGAAAAAAACTAGTAGTAGAAATCTTAAGTTTTAGATCTCCAAAACTTTCTATAATCATGCCAGAGCCTTTTATGATGTGAGTTTCATCACCAAGGATCACGTTAGTCGAGCCATCATTAAAATTAATAGTTACTGTTTTTATTTGTTTAAACTCGCTAGCGAGCTGTTCAAGCACTCTAGTGATAGCATGCTTTTGAGCTCTGATAAATAATTCTTTACGCACAATAAAACAAAGTAAAAGCTCTGTCTTATCGACATTAGATCTAATGAGAATATGCCTAAGAGCCTGATCTGTAACGGATTGCTCAGAGCAAAGATCCTTAGCGCGTTCCATGATCTCATCAAAAATATCATACTGAATCGGACAAAATTTTACATTTATCAGCTCGTTAGAGTTACGTTTAAAATACCCTGCTTGCAGTCTGCCAGTGCTTTTTACGGTTTTTACAGGATAGGTAATTTTGTTTCTAAAGTGCCAAGGCTCATCCATGCCGATAAAATCCTCGATGCCTTGTGTCATCATAGAAGTATCGAGTTTAGATTGAATTATCATCTCTTCTAGATTTTGTTTTTTAAACTTTATTTGCTCAGAATAACTAATGTGTTGCCATTGACATGATCCACAGATTTTATGGATTTTACACGGTGGATCAGAATCTCTAAGTTCACTTGGCGAGAGGATTTCACTAAGATTAGCATAAGAAAAATCTTTTCGTTCATCATAAACTTCAGCCATCACTTCATCGCCCGGACAAGCATTTTCGATGAAGACGACTTTTTCATTACTATCAAAAGCAATAGCAAAGGGACCATTAGACATTTTTTTAATTTTAAATTGTGACTTCATCTAGGGCTGATTTTATCAGCTTTTGTCCTTCTAAATTAGGCTGATTGAAGCCATTGACCAAATATCTTTTTAGTAAGTTTTGATCTTCTGGAAATTTAGCGTAAGCATCGGCAAGAACCGTATTAGTCCTAAAAGCCACTCTTCGACAAGCTTCTGCTAGAGGCTTGACACTAAGATCAGCATCATTTAAGCCACTTGGTCTTTGGTCAGGCGGGCAGGCTGATGGGATATGCGGTGTAGGAGTAATAATAATGACTTTTATTGAATGAGCTTTTAGAATTTTTACGCACTCCTCTAATAAAACTTCGTAGGCAAGAGCAATATCCTTGCCTAACCAAATATCAGTAGTACCAAAATTTATAAGGGCAATATCAGGCTTAAAATAAATCACATCGCGCCCGAGATACAAGGCTAAATCCAAGACACCCGAGCCAGAAACCGCATTACAAGCCAAAGACAAAGGTCTCTGCAAAGATTTAGACCAGAGATAATGATAAGTTTCTTGGAATTTTATTTCAAAATTTGGCTGAAGCCCAAGCGTAACATTATCTCCCAAAGCAACAGCTTTTAGGCCAGTATTAGGTAAACTACTAAAATTTAATTTTGGACAAACAAATGATCTCAAATCCACACTAGGATTGAGTTCTTTCAGCACAGAATTAATCGGTTCGATCTCTACACCCGACCTACCTGCACAGTAAGCAGAGAAGGCAAGCGCAAATCTAGCCGCACTTAAAAGCTCTGCATCTACCTTGGATACTGCCATTGATGAAGTTAAATCTTTTAGCATGGAATTGGCTATTGCCAACCAGCGCGCTGGATCAAGAGGATTATTAAGGCGAATTTCTTCTACTTGAGCCTTGATCTTGACTGGTATGAATTCCAAAACATTAGTGATGCGATCAAGTGTGTCGTTGATTTGATTAAGAATAATTTCATCGGTTTTATGTAATTGATGCGCCATTTGAAAGCAAGTGAGCGCATGAGGAAAAAACCTCATCTCCAGGGCCCAGAGCCCAGCGTTTTTCCAGTCATCAAAACTAGCCAAGCTAGGATCTCTTTTAAGAGACCTAAACATGATTTCGGTTAGTTTATCGTCTTTCATGAAAAACAGCCTGATCTAATTTTACATACTACAGACATTTCTAGGAACCAGCCCTTGTTTAAGTATCCACTGAAAAATGCGACTTCGTCGCTTTTTCAACCCTGAGCCAAGATTTTTTCTTGGCTCAGGGAGTGGATCCTTAATATCTTTGTTAGGCGGAATCCGCCTCAAAACTTCGTTTTTCAGCGAATCCTTAAATAATACCCCAGCAATACCCAAGAAATAACCCCAAAACCTTAGAATACCCTGCAAAATATCATCATAAAACTTATAAAAAATTGCTCTAATTGTAATAATGTTACAATTAGAGCAAGAGTCAAGAATTAATTATCTTGATTTTTGAGTAATTCGTAGACAATGTCTACAAAAATGCTAATATACATATATTATGAGAAGAACTCTTGAAGGCTCCCAAAGAAAACGTAAAAGAACCAGTGGTTTTAGAGCAAGAATGGCCACACCAGGCGGCAGAGCTGTTTTGTCTCGTAGACGCGCTAAAGGTCGCAAAAAACTAGCTGTCTAGTTATGCTACCCCAGAACGAAAGGCTTAAACTAAACGGGCTATTTCAACAGGCTTACCAAAAAGGTAAAATCGTAAGTTCTAAAAATTTTAAAATCAAATACACCAGCTCTTTGCCTCAGCTTGTTGACCGTATGCCCCTAGTTGGTTTTGTGGTATCTAAGAATTTTTCCAAATACGCAGTAGTTCGCAACCACATCAAAAGAAAAATTAGAGAAGTTTATCGCCTCTATCGCCTAAAAGACAGTAAATCTGGCAAACTCAAAAAATTAGGATTAGTAGTAATTAGCGTTAAACCAAGTTTTGATATTTTTACTTACCAAGATATCAAAAACGAGCTAGAAGGTCTCCTCAATAAAATCATTTAAGCCGCTTGCTGAGTGGATTTCATCTGACTAGATGCCTGGGCTAAAGGCCTTTGTGCTTGATAATTGGCACGCTCTTGAGCGTTAAACTGAGCTTGCCAAACAGATTGAGCTTCTTTGAGCACGCCATCAAACTGTGCCACCACATCTTTTACATAAGGGGCAAAAACTCCATAAGCTAGACCGTCGCGCAGATCCTTTAAAAATTGCCAGTCGTTTTTGGTAAACCCAAAACCTTTTACCCCGCCATGTATCAATTCAGTAAAGGGTTGTAACCAAGAATTTATCGCGTTTTTAAAACCCTGCACCGCAGGGTCCTGCATAACTTTTTTGTTTAAACTCAATCCCAGCCAGGACAATGTACCCTGTATCTTTGAGATTCGGGCTTTCATTTGAGTCACCAAGAGGCTCAGGGAGCGGTTTGCAAATTGATAGGAATCATATTTATTAGCACCATCAGTAATCACCTTAAGCGAATCTTGAATTCTTGCTGAATAACTATATCCAAATAAACTTTGCAATAAATACCAAACTCTTTTCAAGGGATTATAAGTGCCTGAAACCGTGTAGGCGATTTGGTTTACAGCTGAATTGTAACCAGATATATCCATAGTATTTAATACGGTTTGGGGCCGTTCTTTGTGAAGGTTCTTTTGAAAAACAGTTTTTCTTAGATACTCAGAGATACCAGTATAACCAGGTATAACTTGATTTAAAAACTGCGCAGTGCCAGCAGATAAAAGACTACTCACTTGGTTACGAATATTTAAATCAGGCAGACCTAACATTGTTATGCTCAATAAGCTTTAGAGTCGTTGGACTTCAAAGAATATATAGAAATAATTATACTATTAAGTATGGCTGTATTACAGGTTTGAATTTCTCTCCTGAGGAACTGCTCTCCTTAATTTATCATCAATAACAAATAATCCAGGCCAGTTCTCAATAATTTGAGTTTTTTTCTTTCACCAAAAGGGTAAAATTATTAGATTAGCAAAAAACTTTTAGGCTAAATAGGTTTATATTATCCATGATAAATTAAGGAGAGCAGTTCCTAATTGAAACATTGTTACAATTAGACCTCTATTATCTTACCAACATCCCGCCAAAATCCAAGCCTTCAAGTTTCACCTCGGATAAATACGGAATCAAGCCCCCATATTTGGTCGGTTTAACATCAATGATCTTATAAGATATGGCCGAAAGAGTATTAGGCGAGGCCAAATAAATTAGGGGATTCTCCTCAGCGATTATTTCTTGGAATCTATCGTAGTATTTTTTGCGAGATTGAAAATCCATATGCTGGACACCTTCATTAAAAAGGATATCTACCTCTTTTTCCCAATCACGCACCAGGGGCTGATCTTGTGAGCTTTTTATATCAAACAAATGCAAACGCCCATTGCTCTTCCAGACATTGGCACCGTTATTAGGCTCATTATCTCCTGTAAGCCCCATTATGCCTGCATCGTAGTCCTTGCCCTGCATTAGACGGCCTACAAAATTATTAAACTCAAGCAATTTAAAATTAGCTTTTATACCAATAGCTTTTAAATTACTTACAACTATCACCCCGATTAGCTCGCGCTCGGTATTACCAGCATTAGTAAATAGATCAAACTCTACTCTATTACCTTTTTGATCGAACAAAACATCTTCACCATTAATTTTTTTATAACTAAATCCAGAAGCGCGCAGAAGCTCTCGAGCACGCTTCAAATCTTGCTTATAGCCAGATTTTAAAGTGGGGTGTAAATAGGGTGAGCGCAAAGACTCAGCCGTAAATAACGGCGTGCCCATACCCTGAAACACGTTATTTACGATACTTTCACGGTCAAGTGCGTAAGAGACAGCACGCCTAAAGTATTTATTATTAAACCATGAATACTTAGGCTCTGATACATTTTTGCTCATATTAAACCAAATAAAATTCGTACCGCTACTAGGACCTAGATCATATAGCTTGTAAGAATACTTTTTTTCAAGAGTTTTTATCAAAGCAGAGTTTGATGGTGAAACACTCATAGTTAGTGCATCTCCAGCCAAGAATCTAAAAATCTCAGCACTCGGATCCTGCACATAAGAATAAATTATTTGATCTAAATAAGGAAGTTTGCGACCCGATTTATCAGTCTTAAAATAAAGGGGGTTTTTTTGGAAGATGATACGTTCACCGTGGCGAATAGACTTGAGTTTAAAAGCCCCAGAACTCACTATTGATGAGGGCTCTGTGTGGACGTTTAGAAAATTGTTAAAAAGATTTTGTTTTTCTTGAAAACTTTTAGCGCCGTGATCTAAAAAATATTTTTCGATATCGTGTTTGGGTGCGATCTCGATAGCAAGAGTACGCAAAAAAGGAGCAAAGACTTTGATGGTACGAAATTCTACAGTTTTATCATCAATTTTTTTTAGCTCGGGAAATTTACCATCAATTTCAAGAATATCTTTTAATGAGCTCGTTGCAACCCCGTCTCTGATGAGGGTTTGCCAAGTAAATAAAACATCATCAGCACTAATAGGTTTACCATCACTCCATAGAATATCGTCTCTGAGCTTAATAGTGATTTTTTTGCCGCCTTCTTGGATGAGAAATTTTTCTGCAAGATGCGGCAGAGGCTCGTCAGTATCAGGATCAAAGGTAATTAAACCTTCGTATAAAATACCTGCAAAAGATGAACTAGTAGAATCACTTGCAATCCAAGGATTAAAGGTCTTAGGATCTTGCCCCTTATGTAAAAGCCGCAGAGAGCCGCCTGTATGCCTGTCTTTGTACTGGTCAGGAAGCCTTAAACAAGCCACACAAAAAAAACTAAGTAAAAAAATTACTAGCAGTTTACTGCTTTTCATGAGCACTTCTTATAAACCACTCGCAGACTATCATTAAGACATTTAAATAAATAAAAGTAGGAAAACTTGCGATGCACAAATAATTCAAATGCAAAAATGTCGCCAAAAGCGAAGCAAATCTCAGTGGAAACCCCACAAAAAACATCGCACCTACAGCGATCTCAGCGTACTTCACAAAACTAGCAATAATAAAAGCGTTAGGGATGATAACGTCTTTAAAAACTGTTTTATAGGGTCCAAAAATCACATCATCACGCAAGCTGGCAAAAAAACTATCAGCATTCGCCCCAAAACCTGGATCGCTTAGCTTAGGCACACCATTAGCAAAAAATATTATTGCCAAAGTCCATCTCAATATGAGCAAAAAGGCTTGGGCTTTACCGTTTAGCTTATCAGGCATTGTTTTATTATAATGCTAGTTCCTAAAGAAAGCAATTTTGAAATTTGCTACAAATTATCAACTACACAAAAATCCACTATATAACCTAGCAAAAAAAATGACTTTATAATCATCTATTAACTTAAATTTGATAGATAATCCTATGAGATTTTCGTCAAGATTTGGTAGACCTGATAGAGCTGGACTTCCTTCCTCGATAAGGACTCAGCCCGACTTTGGTACTAGTGGCTCTAGAACAGGTTATAGAATCCCTCCAGGTTCTAGAATCCCTACTGTAATCGTTCCATGGGCACCAAGCGGACGTCTTGCTTTTACCCCAGGAATTGGGGTTTGTTCTGACCAGATTGCTCCAGAATTAAGATTAGAAAGTAAAGTCCATGATATTAAAAGTCAAGCTCAATCTTTAAAGACAACCATTACAAGTCAAAGAACTGACTCTCGACAATCTTCAGATTCTACTGAAAGAATGTTACAAGAAAGAGAGATTCCTCCATCAAATTGTATGGGCGAAGATCAAAGAACCCACTTAAGATATTCACCTGATCAGGCGGCTGTAGAGGACCATGGGCAACATCATGATGACTCAGTTCATGATTCGCAACATGCCCCAGATTCCCATCCACCTGATAGATATTCTGTTCCACCCAAAGGTCAAAAACCTTTACCTCAATTCTCTACTCAAGCTATAGGTGAAGAAGATAGACTAGGGTCTCGTTTTGGAAGAATTCATTCTGATTTTGTTCCAACAAGCATGATCAATGAAGCACAAGTAAATAATAATGAGATCTAAAAAATCATCTAAAATGCTTCTGATAAGATGATTCTATGGAACTCCAAAAAAAAGTTTTGATATTTGGTGGTGATAAAGATTTTAATATAATTAGACTGATTAAACATTGTTTTAGCCAGGACATACCAGCAGAGATCGTTTTAATCGGCAAGACCGGCGTACCCAGCGTAAGGTACGACTTCCCCAATAATGATTTATTGATTGATAACAAAAAAATAAATGTAAGTAGTGCATTTATCAGATATGATGTTTTTGAATATCTAGAATCTAACGATGATAACGATCAAGTAATCGCAAGCAATTGGCATGAGCTTTTGACTGGCTGGCTACTTGCTAATCCGCATATAAAAATTTTTAATAGAAACTTTTCTAAGAAATCAGAAGCTAATAAATTCAAAACCTTATTAATTGCTAAATCTCTTGATATAAAAATCCCAGAAACTCACATCACTAATAATTATGAATTTTTGCAAACGTTACCACAAGCTCAAGAGTATATCTACAAACCCTTTATGGGAGGGGCTTACACCCAAATTTTTGATAGAGCAAAACTTGATAAATTTAATGTCAAGCTCTATGATTACCCGCTTATAGTTCAAGAAAAACTCATTATGCCTGAATTAAGAGTATTTAGAATTGATAATAAATGTTTTGGATTTTTGGTCAATTCTGACTACCTAGATTATCGATTAGATAAAAATGCCAAGCTAGAACTAGTAGAACTAAAACCAGCAATGCAAGAGCAAGTAATAAAACTCACTGATGAACTTGGGCTAAATTTTTCGGCTCTAGATTTTAAAACTTGTCCAAAAACCGGAGAGTTCTTACTTCTGGAAGCTAACTCATCACCAATGTTTGCGGGCTTTGATCAAGTTGCAGATGGCAAGCTGATTAAAGCGATGTTAGATTATTTAGCTAGCTAATCCGCCTTAGGACTAATAGCCACGATCAATAAATCCACAAGGGTATTAACCGTCAATAAAATTATCGAAAAAATCACCACCGTACCGGAGACCAAAAAATAATCTCTATTAATAAAAGCTGTCACAAAATACTTACCCATACCCGGCAGAGCAAAAATATACTCCACCACAAACGAACCAGTAATCAAAATCGCCACCAAAGGGCCAGCCACAGTCAAAATCGGAATCAGGCTATTAGGCAAAACATGTTTGATGATAATTTTTAGTTCGCTCTGACCCTTAGCTAGAGCGGTTTTGACAAATTCTTTATTCAGCACATCGATCACTGTCGATCGAGTGATGCGCGTGATATAAGCAAGGGGAGCAATAGCAAGCGTAAGCGCTGGCAGGATTATATACTCTGGTCCCTCCCAAAGCGCCACAGGAAGCAGGTTTAGCCACAGACCAAAAATCGCAATCAAAATCCCAGCAAACACAAAACTTGGAATCGACATAAAAACTCCGCTAATCGTGCTTACCGCGCGCCCTATAAATTTCTGAGGATAGAGAGCTGATAAAACTCCAAGTACGACACCGCCGACAAGAGCGATCAAAAACGCACAGAGACCGAGCTGTAGAGATATGGGCAGAGCATTAAGCAGGATATCATTTACATCGCGGTTGGGATATTTAAGGCTAGGACCTAAATCTGCATGTAAAAAAAGTTTTGAGATATATCTAAAATATTGGGTGAGCAAATCCTGATCTAGACCGTATTTAGCTTCCATATTAGCCAGGATCTCGGGCGATAAAAATCTTCCTTCATCAAAAGGACTTCCAGGCAAAAGCCTGAGCAAAAAAAACGAAGCTGAAACTAAACAAAAAAAAGTAAAAGCAAAAGTAAAAATCTTAGCTAAAACCAGCTTGAGCATTGGCGTTATTCGCTAGCTGAAACTTCAATAAATTGTTTACCGTTATAATAACCGCACTCACGGCAAACGTGGTGAGGCTTTTTCTGAGCGCCGCAGTTATTGCAAGCTACTAGAGCTACAACTTTACCTTTCCAATTAGCTCTTCTGGTGTTTTGTCTTTGACGCGATTGATTTTTCTTTGGTACTGGCATGTATTTAACCTCACAAGCTTTAAAATTAAAGCGGCCTTTAATAATAGCAATAATTTAATGACAGTATCAAGTATTACGTATTAATTCAAGACTAAGAAATTGTATAATATCCTATTATTCCCAATTTATTTGTTTTATAACAACAAGAAGGAACCCGTATGACCAGTTACATGGCAAGATCAGTAATAGACCGAAGCTCAGAAAAAATGGAGCTTTTTGAAAAAGTGCGCGCGCTTGCCAAACAAAAAAACGCCGTAATTTTGACTCATATCTACCAAAGACTCGAAGTGCAGAGAGTGGCTGATTTTGTGGGTGATAGCCTCATGCTCTCAAAACGCGCTCAGGAAACGGATGCTGACTTGATTGTTTTTTGTGGTGTGCATTTTATGGCCGAGACAGCCAAGCTTCTTAACCCCAGTAAAAAAGTTTTACTCCCTGATATCCAGTCAGGATGCCCGATGGCAGACATGATCAATGTAGATGACCTAAAAGCCTTCAAAGCTGAGCACCCCGGCGCGCCCGTGGTTTGCTATGTAAACAGCTCAGCGGCTGTAAAAGCAGAATCTGATATTTGCTGTACCAGCACAAATGCTGTCGATATAGTCAGATCACTGGATTCTCAAGAAGTAATTTTTGTGCCCGACAAAGGGCTTGGCGAGTGGGTTCAGTACAATGTGCCTGAAAAAATTCTACATATTTATGATGGGTTTTGCCCGACACACTGGCAAATAACAGCTTCTGAAGTCGATAAGCAAAGAGACTTGCACCCTGAAGCGGTCATAATCGCGCATCCTGAGTGCGATCCAGATGTATGGCGCAGAGCAGATTTTATCGGAAGCACTTCTGAGATTTATAAATTTATCGAAAATTCTCCTGGGCGCAAATTTATAATTCTCTCCGAGCAAGGACTGGTAGCCCGCATGCAGGCTGACTTCCCTGAAAAAGATATACTCACGGTTTTTCCTCTGCCGCTCTGCCCTAATATGAAATATCACAACCTAGAAAATCTCTACGCGGCTATCGAGCAAGAATTTACCGAAATCACAATTCCGGAATCTATACTCACGCCAGCGAAGCTCACTATTGATCGCATGATAGAAATTAGCTCCAAAAAAGCTATTTGGGCGGGACCGAATCCTGGGTTATCTTAGTCTTGCAGACATTGTCTACGAATGTCCATTTTGTATAAATAACACGATTGATTGACGCTTTGTTCTGAGTATTATTGTTATTAAGTGGACATTCGTAGACAATGTCTGCAATTGCGCTTAACACCCGACCAGGCTCTCTGCAAGTAAGTTTAGGAATTTGTTTTTGTTGCCTTTATGCTTATGGGTGTCAGCCCAAGCAGGTGCAACCAGTTCGCCAACTTTACCTTCGCCCATAAGCCGCTGTATGACAATATCTGAGCGCAGGCGTTCCAAGAATCCTGCCAAGACTTTGATATAATCCTCCATATTTTCATAGACAACAAGCTCGCCATTTAGATAGTCTATTTCCATGGCAGTACCTTTTAGCACACAGAGCTGGTGGATTTTAAGATCATGAATCGGTGTCTGGGAGAGCTTTTCAGCGGTCTGCCAAATCATCTCAGGGCTTTCTCCGGGCAAGCCAATAATCACATGAGTACAAATTCTAATTAATGGATTTTGGCGGCGCGCGATTCGCTCAGCGCAATCCACAAAATCCTCGTAGCTGTGAGCGCGATTGATTTTTTCTAGAGTTTGATTGTGAGAAGTCTGAACCCCAATATCCACCCATATTTCAAGCCCGCGCGCAGTGTAACTCTCAAGCAGGTCTATAACTTCCTCAGAGACACAATCTGGACGCGTCCCCACCGCCAAAACCACTACCTGAGGGTGATCTACGACTTGATCATAGAGAGACTTTAGGTAAGCGACATCAGCATAAGTATTTGTAAAAGACTGAAAATAAGCGATAAATTTATCACAGCGAAAGCGTTTGCTTTGCTTGGCGATACCATCTTCAAGCTGACGCCTGATGGTATGGGTGGCGTTCTGCGCGCCTGAGCTGGAACCATCTTCAGTACAAAAAGTACAACCCCCGACAGATTTTGTGCCGTCGATATTCGGACAAGTAAAGCCGCCCTCAAGAGTCACTCTTTGGACCCGAGAATTAAAACGTGATTTTAAGTAATCTTTTAGTGATCGGTGTTTCACGATAAATATAAGTCTACTATAATGAAGTTAAATGGCTCCACCTAACCTATTTAGCGACCTATTAATAAAACTAATTCCTTTATATATAATGATTATTTTTGGCTGGATTGCAGGCAAAAAGCTAAAAGTCCAAGCCGAAAGCATCGCTCCGCTCTTGCTTTATATTGTAGTGCCGGTAGTAACTTTTAAGGGGATTTTCCTAACGGATTTAAGTGCCCAGACTTTTAGTTATCCTTTTTATTTTTTGGTGGCGGGGACTTTTATGGCGATAAGCTTTTTTTATATCGGCAAAATATTTTTGGGGTCTCGCGAGCAAGCCGGCTTACTGTCTCTATCAGCGAGTTTAGCAAATGTAGGATATTTTGGATTGCCACTTGTGTTTGCGATTTATGGACCGGAAGCTCTTGGCATAACGGTGTTACTAGTCTTAGGATTAGCTCTACATGAGAGCTTTACGGCTTTTTTGATTGCGGCGCGCGGCAAGTATCACCTAAAAGACGCTCTGCAAAAGACTCTCAGACTGCCCACGATTTATACTAGTATGCTTGCTGTAATAGCGAACCTGGCTTATAAATATTATTACCAGCCTGGAACCCTCTTGGATCCTGTGATTCAGAGCTTGCTTGATATGGCAGATAAATTTATTGGAGCGTATTCGTTTTTGGGGATGCTTATGATAGGGCTAGGGCTTGCAAAAATCAAAAAAGCCTATTTTGATTTTAAGTTTATCTCTCTGAGCTTGATTGCTAAGCTAGCTGTGTTTCCCGCTCTAGCAGTGGGTTTTATGTATCTAGATTCTACTTACTTGCATTTTTATTCCTCAAGAGCTCTAGAGATAATTTTTTTGATGTCGATAGTGCCGATCGGCGCTAACACCATATCGATAGCCACCGAGCTTGGGCTTGACACTGACACCGCCTCAATCACTGTGCTGATCAGCACTCTAATCGCTTTAGTTTATATTCCTTGGGTTTTGAGTTTTTAAGCTCTAGGAGCGCACTTACCCTTTCGGCGGGCTCCCTGTGGGGCCGCACTTACCGTTTCCACAAAAACCTAGATAATTCCACCCAACAACAAGACTCCCAGTATTAAACGCAAAACTCGCTTCCAGAGTGCGTTTAGTAGGTAGAATGATGTCCAAGCCATGGTGAGCATCAATGATGAATCCAATATTATTCTGCTTGAAGATTTACGAAAACTAATTGATTCTGCACGCAAGTCTGTAGCAAAAACTATCAATTCGACAATGACACTGCTGTATTGGCAAATAGGTAAGCGCATCTATACGGAAATACTTAAGGAGAATAGGGCTGAATATGGTAAACAAACAATCATTAAGCTTGCTAGTCAATTAACCCATGATTATGGTAAAACCTTTTCTGAGAAAAACCTTAGAAGAATGACTCAGTTTGCCGAGGTTTTTCCTAATGAACAAATTGTCGTATCACTGATACGACAATTGAGCTGGACTCATATAATAGCGTTAATGCCACTTCAAGACCCGCTAAAAAGAGATTTTTATGCTCATATGTGTCAGCTTGAAAATTGGAGCGTTCGGCAACTGCGTGAGCGTATCAATTCAATGCTTTACGAAAGAACCGCCATCGCAAAAAAATCTGAAGAGCTTATAAAAAATGATCTTAAGCAGTTACAAGACGAAGATAAACTATCACCAGATCTTGTTTTTAGAGATCCTTATTTTTTGGATTTTTTGGGATTGACAAGTGAGTATTCAGAAAAGGATTTAGAATCAGCTATCCTGGTAGAATTACAAAAATTCATCACCGAGCTTGGACAAGATTTTGCATTCTTAGCTCGCCAAAAGCGCATCAGTATTGATAACCGTGATTACTATATCGACCTACTCTTTTATCATCGCAGACTAAAATCGCTAGTGGTCATAGACCTTAAGCTTGGTGATTTTGAGGCTGGTTACAAAGGGCAGATGGAGCTTTACTTACGCTATCTAGAAAAATATGAACAGGTCGAAGGTGAAAATTCTCCTATTGGTCTAATTCTGTGTGCCGGAAAAAACGCAGAGCACATAGAGCTTCTTGGGCTCGATAAGAGCAATATTAGATTAGCTGAATATCTAACGCAATTACCGCCAAAAGAAATCCTACAAGCCAAGCTTCATCAATCTCTTGAAATAGCGCGTCATAGATTGCACACACAAGAGCAGTGAGAGCCCGCCCCACAGCAAACCCCCAGCATCAAGCGCAAAAATCCCTTCCCCAGTGTGTTTGGGCGGTAGAATGATATTCAAGCTGCGGTGAGTATCAATGATAAATCTAATCTTATTCTGCTTAAGGCTTCGCTTCAAAACTTCGTTTTTCATTGTACTCTCGGTAGTTTTCTGGATATCCAACAAATAAGCGATAAAATAACTTTTAATAAGAATTTGACTTATTAAAGGTTAGAAGCTAAACTCTTAATAAAGAAGATGCTTATTAAAGGTTAAAACATGAAGTTTAAATCAGGAATTTATAAAAAACAAGGAGGTTATAAAAGTTTTTACCCAACACTGCTTAAGGATTTGGATTTTGATTTCCACAATAAAGATATAAATCAACTCTTGGAAAAAACTATGCTGAAGCTTGGTGAATTAAATGCTTATGCCGAGTTAATACCTGACATAGACTTCTTTGTTAAAATGCATATTGCAAAAGAAGCTTCAAGCTCCTCAAAAATTGAAGGTACTAAAACTGAAATCGATGAACTATTTATTCAAGAAGAAGATATCCCTTTAGAGCAGAGAGATGATAGAAACGAGGTTTTAAATTACATTGAAGCACTTAATTGGTCTGTCGAAGAACTGAACAATATCCCTCTCTCTATGAGATTAATAAAAGGTGCTCATAAAAAACTCCTTGCCGGGGTTTGCGGTAAAACAAAATTACCAGGTCAAATTAGAAAATCTCAAAATTGGATTGGCGGTGCAACGGTAAATAGTGCTTTCTTTGTACCACCACATCCAGGAGATTTACCAGATTTATTGAGTGATCTAGAAAAATTTTGGCACTCTGAACTTGATAAAACCCCTCATTTAATTAAAGCAGCCGTGACACACTATCAGTTTGAAACCATACATCCGTTTTTAGATGGTAATGGAAGAACTGGTAGGTTACTAATAATTTTGTATTTAATCAATTTTGGCTTATTAAAAAAACCAGCCCTATATCTATCATCATATTTCGAAGAATATAGGCAAGATTACTATGACGCTTTAACTTATGTACGAACCCAAAACAATCTAGAGCATTGGGTTATGTTTTTTTTAGAAGGTATGATTCTAACCACGGACGATTCTAAGAAGATCTTTTTAGCTATTCTGAAGCTAAAAGAAAAATACAAAAATATCATTACAAAAAATATGGGCAAGAGAGCAGGTAGTAGCTTGGATCTATTACAAAAATTATTTTCGAAACCGGTTGTTACTATAAATGAGATCCAAGATTTAATTCAAGTAAGTTTCCCAACAGCAAGTGCTATTGCTAAGAAATTTTTGGCGCTAGGAATTTTTCAAGAGAAAACTGGCGGCAGTAGAAATAGAATATTTGAACTAAAAGAATACTTGGATCTGTTTAGACAAAAATCTTTGCAAGTCAATAAAAAGTAATCGTGACAAGATGTTAAGCGCAAAAATCCCTTCCCTAGTGCGTTTCGGCGGTAGAATTACGCTATGAATTTCGAGTCGTTAGTATCTTTTATTGAGCAAACACATGAACGACTGCAACAACAAGCTTTTAAAGCAGTCAATATATCACTAACGATTAGGAATTGGTTGATCGGTTTTTATATAGTTGAATTTGAACAAAAAGGGGAAGATCGTGCTGTTTATGGTGAGAAGCTCTTCTCAGCTTTAGCTCAGCGATTCAAGCACATAAAAGGGATCGATCGCAGAGCGATGTATCGATTTAAAGAATTCTATAAATGCTACCCTCAGATTAAATCCTATGTTTCTGCCTATTTCCCAGATTTCGCAAAAGTGGGGTCATCAACCCCACTTTTTAATCCTAATTTGTGTGTACCTGCAGAAAAAATTGTAAACAACCTATCCTATACCCACATAGAACAATTATTAACTATACAAGACCCCCTAAAACGCAATTTTTATGAGAGTTCTGCGATAAAAGGGACTTGGTCAGTTAGATGCGATTAAATCTGTTTTTTTGTTTGATTTTTTAGGATTAAAAACTGATAAATTAATTGAAGAAAAAGATCTAGAAACAGGTCTATTAAATCATTTGCAGGATTTTATTAGTGAGCTTGGTTTGGGTTTTTGTTTTGAGTATCGCCAGAAACGAATTTTGATCGATGATGAATATTTTTTTATAGACTTGGTTTTTTATCATCGTGTACTAAAATGCCATGTGGTTATAGAACTAAAAGTAGACGCTTTTAAGCATGAGTATCTTTCTCAGTAAAGGATTCGCTGAAAAACGAAGTTTTGAGGCGGAATCCGCTTAACAAAAATATTAAGGATTCACTCCCTGAGCCAAGATTCATTCTTGGCTCAGGGTTGAAAAATCGTCGAAGACGCATTTTTCAGTGGATCCTTAAACACGTACGTCGCCTATTACAACGCCGAAGTGAAGCGAGCCGATGACAATCCCGCCATCGGTATTTTACTATGCACCGAAAAAGGACAAAAACTTGTCGAATACGCTACAGCCGGCATGGATAAACAATTGTTTGTAGCAAAATACTTGGTGAAACTACCTCAGAAAGAAGAGTTAGAAGCTTTTATTCTAAAAGAGCTAAAAGCATGGAAATGAGGTCTAACCAATCAACCCACACAAAACCCCAGCAAAAAGCGCTTCCCGAGTGCGTTTCGGCGGTAGTCACTCATTAAAAGAGTTCTCTACAAGAAACCTAAAGTACATGCGGGCTTTTGCCGAACATTATAAGGATTTAAGCTTTGTGCAAGAGGTACTTGCACAAATTAGCTGGTATCACAATATAACCCTTCTAGCCAAAATCAAAGATAAAAAAGAAAGAGAATTTTATATCAATGAGACCATCAAAAACGGCTGGTCACGCAACGCAATGGTCCACCAAATCGAGAGCAAACTTTACCAGAGACAATCCCTATCCGACAAAACTCATAATTTTAAGACTACTCTAACTCAGCCCCTATCCGATTTAGCTCATCAAATACTCAAGGACCCTTATAACTTTGATTTTCTGAGCCTTGGCAAGGAAGCCCAAGAAAGAGACATTGAGAACGCTCTAGTAGAGCATATTACAAAGTTCTTATTAGAATTAGGAGCTGGGTTTGCTTTTATTGGGCGGCAGTATCACTTAGAAATAGATAATCAAGATTTTTATATAGATTTGCTTTTTTATCATACTCGCTTGCATGCCTATATCGTGATCGAGCTGAAGCTAAGTGATTTTAAGCCAGAATACGCAGGTAAATTAAGGATTCGCTGAAAAACGAAGTTTTGAGGCGGAATCCGCTTAACAAAAATATTAAGGATCCACTCCCTGAGCCAAGATCCCTTCTTGGCTCAGGGTTGGAAAATCGACGAAGTCGCATTTTTCAGTGGATCTTTAATTTTTTATCTATCAGCTATCGACAAGACGCTCAAAACCAGTGAGGATCAGCCTTCTATTGGGATTATTATTTGCAAGAACAAAAACAAAATAGTCGCAGAATACGCACTGCAAGATATCGGTAAGCCCATCGGGATCTCTGAATACCAGCTCTCTAAAGCATTTCCCGAACATCTAAAATCCAGCTTACCAAGCATCGAAGAGCTAGAAAAAGAACTTGCTGGTTATTAAGGATCCACTGGCTGAGTAAATATAGTGTTTAAGTAAAACATCGTGCGCCCTCAGCTAAACCAGCACTTTCTAATTGTTACATTATTACAATTAGCCCGGCTCAAAACCCTAGTAAAACCGCCAGAAACCCTCATAAAGGCTCACTCTAATTGTTACATTATTACAATTAGCCAGCCCGTGCTTTAAGGATTCGTTGCAAAATCGACGAAGTCGAATTTTTCAGTGTATCCTTAATAATTATTATGCAGGGAATTATTTACATCATGACTACCGCTGTTTCGGGCTTGATCAAAATCGGTCAAAGCGGCACCGATAATTTTCAAGAAAGAATGCGGTTCCTTGAGGCGAATGGTTATTACAATGTCTCAGGTCTAAAAAGATTTTTTGCAGTCGAGCTAAAAGATTATACAGCCAAAGAAAAGCTTTTGATAGAGATTTTTGACAAGCATCGAGTAGGCAATAGTGAACTGTTTGCTCTTGATTATGATTTGGTGCGACAGCTTTTATTGTGTTTTGAGTGTAAGGTGATTTATCCACAAGATATGAATAAAGACCAAGAATTTGATGAGGTTACGCAAGCCAGAGAGCAAGGTGTGCGATTTAGCTTTTACAAAAAAGGGATAAAGGACGGTGCGGAAATTGTTTTTATTAGTGATGCGACAATTACAGCAAAGGTAGTCGGGGAGCGGGAAGTAGAGTACGGTGAGCAGATCTGGAAGCTTTCGCCCTTGACTTACAAGATACAGGAGATGAAAGGTAAGCTAAACGCCAGCGGTGCCTACCAAGGAGCGGCATACTGGCAGTACAATGGTAAGAAGCTGAAGGATTTGGAAGATGTTGGGTAGGGGTTTTAGATGCCTACAATAGACTAAAATAGTTTCTATGCTTACCGTTTTAGGATTGCCAGATTATACTGAAATGGAAATACTTAGCATAATTCATTCACATATTAAACAGTTAAATAATGAGTTGCATTTTGAAGGCTTAGATTTTGATATCCAAGGTATCCAGCTTTTTGGTAGTAGAATTTTTGGACAGCCTAGAAAGAATTCTGACTTGGATGTAAAAATCAAATACACTGGAACGGCTCACGAGGATGATTTATTTAATGCTTTAAATGACAAGCATAAAAGATTATTCATTGAAAATATCAAAGTAGATTTTTATACCGAAAGGTTATAAATACTAAGAAAATATTACTCACTGTGCTTGATTAACTCCTTTAAAACAAAAATCCCTCCAAAGGGAGAGATTTTTAGTTACTTAATTTGAATAAAAAGTAACCAGGAGTTTATCAATCGGTCACAAGGATGACTACTGCAATCTTTAAGCCCGAAAGCTCTGGACATGCAAAAACGTATCTCTGAGACGGCTTGTGACAGGGCGATTAAAACCCAGAGCCATTTCTAGCTCCGTTATAAGGTTAGCTTCTTAGAGCAATAAGATCAAGCTCTTTGTTATACGTGAGCCCAATCAGTTTTTACTTAAAAGTGGCGATAATTTTCTTGGCGAGGTTATAAACAGTTGTCTTTTTGCTCTAGTGGCAGATACATGAATTAGGCTGCGCTCTATCTGCTCATATTCTCTTTTTATGACAGAATCCTCAGATTTATTTGCCTTCTTAAGCAACAGTGCACTGCCATCATCAAGTCCAGCAATTATAACGTTATCAAATTCAAGTCCTTTCACACGATGCATTGTTGCAATCCTCACACCAGGACGTTTCCTATCTTCTGCAGAACTTCTGCTAATTTTATATGAAGAAACACCTTCTTTCTCTAAGGCTTCTTTGTATTTATCTACCAAATTATTGGTCCGAACAACCAAGCAAGTTGACTTTAATTTTTCATCAGTATTCACTTCTGCCGAATTCAGAAAAGCACTTATAAAAGCAACCTCTTCTTCAAAACTTTTAAACTCTTTTACAATTGGCTCAGAACCGTGGAGCAAGGAGCGGTAACCTTTTTGATCGTCTTCAGACCCATCAAGATCATCTACTTTAACACCCTCCAAAATAGCGACTGACCATTTTCTAATCTCTTCAGTTGTGCGATAGTTTATTCTAAGTTTCCTACTTCTACCTCGTATGTTAATCCCACATTGGCTAAGAACAACTTTATTTGAATATATTTTCTGATGAGCATCACCAACAATAAAAATATCGTTTACTCTTTCTTCAGGAATGATTGTTCTAATAAGTTTAAAAGCCTCCATTCCCATGTCTTGAGCTTCATCAACGATAACCGAAAAATATGAGATAGCATTTGGATTTTGTTCCAAAATATGACGACAGTCTCGAATTGCATCCTCACGTTCCTTGAGATGATTCTCTTTTAAACGTCTAATATATTCTTCAAAAACAGACCAAACTTCTTTGCGCAGTTTTCTGTTAAGCTGTATACCTCTTCCAACCCTAGAAGCCTTTAGATACTCATTCAAACTTCTAATCCCCTGAGCTTGAATAACTTTTTCCCACTCTTCTCTATAGAATTCTTCCGATAAATTGTTTTGAGTATTAGCTAAAGTAAGCACGCCCTGCCAATATTTCTCTGTCTCTTTATCATAGACAATTTTATAATCGTAACCATTTTTCTTGAGGAAATCAGATACCCACTGATCAATATTTACGACTTCTATTTTCTTCATTAATTCTGGAGAGCAAATCTTACCAAGATTACTTTCGATGTCTTTTGCAAGATTTTTTGTAAACGTAGTGAAAAGAATCCTTTCTCCTTTACTAGCAAGCCATTTGGCTCTATGCATTGCAACCACTGTCTTGCCAGTACCTGCACCTCCAAGTACTCGCACTGGACCATTCCAATCTTTATCAACCAGCCGTCTTTGAGACGGATGTAAAAATACCCTCCACTTTTCTAGTGGAGCATTCAAAATAGCTTCCATCTCCAATTCGTTTTCAATAACATAGAACCTTCTCTTAGAATCCACTTGATCGATAGCTTTGACATAGTCATTAAGATCAACAACAACATCTTCATCCTTTTTATCAAGCTCGTTAAATACGTCCTGTAAACTAAATCCTGCTGCAAGCATATACAAGGCTTCAAAAGCTTCTTGAGGCAATTTACTTTCTAATTTTTCTAATTCAACATCAGTACTAATACTTCTAACTAAATCAACTAATTCCTCTGGAACTCCAAGTCTCAGTAATTGCTTGGTTCGAATTTCATCAAATAAGCCTTCAACCTTTTCTTGCTTATCTTTTTTAATGACTAGATCTTGCTCGTCAACTGAATATATCTGCAAACTTCCTGTCTCTGGGTTAATTTTGCAAGTTCTTTTTTCAGCCCACGCATAAGCTTCATCATGGTGATCAACCCAAAGTAAAACATAAACATTACCTTCATCGGGCTTTACAATTATCCCCCTATAGGCCTGATCAATACGAACAGAACGAAATTTACTATCTTTAACGTTGTGTATTTTTTCATAATTGATCGCTGATGATTGAGGATTCTCTTTAAATTCCTCAACAAATTTCATGACCTTTGATTGTTGTGGTTTAGGTATCTTTGAAAAAGCTGATAAAAAATCAGCTGAGATAGCAACTTTTACTGCAGGTATACTCATAATCTATTCATTTCCTTTTTCTCTATTGAAGAGATAAGTTCAGACATATTGTCCAGAGCCTCTTCAATCATATAAACTTTCCACCCATAATTGCTGAAAATAATTTTATAATCAGCCTGAAAACTAGCCAAAATAGCGATTCGACCGTCTTTCCAAGCCAGCTCGGCTTCTGCAATAATCTCATCATCTGTATTTTGCAGCTCGAATCCAACTTCTGGCACCATGTTCAACTGGATTCGCAATTTGCTGATTAAACCAGAGAAACTTTCATCAGATAGCTCTAGCACTTCTGCCCACTCCTCGGTCGCTATCTCTGCTTTACTATCGTTTCTTCTTAAAATTCTATCCAAGTGTAATTTCTCATATTCAAGAGCTTCTATACCGCTAGAGGTGAAACAAAAAGACATTGGCAAAAATTGCATAAAATTATACACTCTCAAAAAGCTAACCCAATCACTTTCAAAGTCATTTCCTTGCTTTCCATCAAGCAGTGCACACATAGCAAAAGCATTGTTGTATTTGTTTTCCTTCAAGTCATTTTTTGGAACCGAAACAAAAACCTGAATGACGTTACTGTTATTTTTTTGATGATCATACTGACCAATAAATTTGTCTTCCGACAACTCATCATAAATACCCTTCATCTCAGAAGGTAAATGCTTCAAAACCTCCTTATCAAAAGCTTTATGATCAGTTGCCTTCAAGTCAAGCCACATTAATGATCTAACAAAAGCATGCTTAGCCCAAGAATCTTCATCTGGTTCAGCAAGGAAACTAACTAATAGGTCAAAATTACTAGTATTTTTTGCCAGTGATTTAAACTGATCTATTCCAAAGCTTGCCAAAAACTTACCAAGCTTAGCTTCATTTTGCGTCACACCACAGTTGAACAAGTCAATAAAATATTTTTTATCAAAATTATCCAGAATGGACTGCACATCTTTCCAAGTTATAGACCAAGTCCAAAACTTTCCACTTTGAACCAAAGCCATTCTCTGTGCAGTATCGTAGCCAAGTCTATCTTTATGATATTTAAAGCCATCAGTGAAAACTACTATTGGTTTTTGTGGCGATCGTGACTCTGCTGGGTAAAAAACAAAATCAGCTTTAGATGGTACTGAAACGCGAGAAGAGTCATTGAGGCTCACTTGCGGCTCCACGTAATAACCACGCTCTCCTATTTTTATAAAATAGCCTGGCTTTTTATTGACAATTTCTTGAGATACTTGGATTGGCGTGCCCTCCTTTTTATATTTCCTGAACGCGTCAATAAAATTACTCTCTAAGACACTACCAGATAAAGCATTTAGGCTAACTTTGCGAAGAGACTCAATTTTACTTAGCTTATCCTTATGATCTAGAGCTTCAGTTAGAAGCTTGATAGCAGTTTCTCTAGAAGTTAGAGGCATATCATAGCTATTACGATATGCATAAATACAGCGATAGCATCCGTCTTTATCTGGATCATTAGCACAAGTACATCTTTTCAATTTATCTAATGCTAATTCAAAAACCTCAAAAAGTGGTTTCTCATTTCGCATCAATTGTTTCAAATAGCCAGTCCCGCCAGGAATCCTGTCATAAAGCATCAGAAACTGTTTGCGTTGATCAGAATCCTCATCAGGTTCGTTGTAAGTAGTTATTTGCAAATGATCAACAGCACCACCAAATTTACTTTTGAGACCCAGTTGTAGAGCTGCAATAAACGAATGAAGCTTTTGTGGTGACTCTAATTCTTGCAATATTGGTAAAAGCATCCTAATTGCTTCAGAATGAAACTCTCTGTATAAATAAACACAGTCGATAAAGTCAGCAGAATTAATTTCTTTCCCTCTTAGTGGACAATTTATATCATGTAATCGTTTAATATCATCAGATTTAATATCACCCAGAGGTTTTTCCTTTTGTATTTTCCCACAATGCTTACACAGTTTGAATCCGTTTCTGGTAGATTCAACTCCTGCTACTTTAAATGAGTCACCATCGAGAGTTCTTTCACCAAAGTTTATCTCTCTAAAAATAGCTTTTTTAATAAACTCAAAACCAAAAGGGAACGATTCGTCAGTAACTCTAAAAGCATCTTGTATATTGTCTTCAGTAAAATCAACCAACATCTGCTTGTTGTAGAAGACTGGCGTTCTTTCCTCTGCATCATCACCTATACGACTTTTCTTATCAGAGGAGCTTGCATATACTTGTCTAAGTTTCAGCATTTTTCTCTGCTGACCAATATCACCCCACATTACGCTACCGCATTTAGGGCAGCTACTACTGGCGGTATTAGTTTCAGCCGCTTCACTATAAGAACACTCATCACAGAATCTCCACATCTGAGGTTCTGTCAAACTAAGATCTACTTGATCTATTTCAACCTTACGTCCATTTGCATAGAAAGTGTTAGCTGGTGCAAGTTCTTGTATCGCACTCATAGCCGGTCTTTCATATTCATAGGTCCAAGTATCATAATTAGAATTTGGCTCTTCGTCCGAAGCACGATTTTTTTGTTTGCGTCTAAAAATTAGAGATTTGAGTATTACACCAGCTTCAGGGAAAGCATAATTTGGCAAGAAACCTTCATCAGTAAAGAAATTGAGAATATCCTTATCGTTTATTCCTCTAATTAATTTCTCTAGTCCTTTTCTTTGGTTTATTAATTCATCTAAGTCATCCTCAAAATTCTTGTCTCTTTGAGCAGGGTCATCTTCTTTCTTGTTAATTGCAAGTCTTAATTTAGCAGCCTTTTTCTTATAAGTATCTCTTTCCTTAGAGACAAACTCTAGTGAATTGATGAGCTTATGCTCAAAGCTACCTTCATGCTGCTTATCACCTTCAACATATATTTGTATATGCTTGCGAGAATCATCATCTAATACATCCTGAAACAATTCAAAGAATTCTTGCAACAGTGTATCTTTTTGTTTTTGTGTAAATCTCAAAAAAGTATATGGAAAGCTTGCAGACTTAGCAGCTTCAACGTTATTCAATACTGGTCCCAGTTTCTCAGGTATGGCTTTTTCATTGATTCCTGTTGATACCCACTTATCAAAACAAAAAGCTACAAACTGTCTTTCCAATATTGCAGAAGCATTCAAGTAAACGCCTGGTGGATTAACTTGTCCATTAATCATTTCCTCAGGCTCAGCAAAAAAGTACAAGTCATGAGATACTCCCTCCGCCATGGTAAAAGTAAAAGCATTACCATCTGTTCTTCCAGCTCTACCAATTCTTTGGATATAATTAGATTGAGCTGGAGGTACAGAGCACAAGAACACTGATGACAAATCACCTATATTTATCCCCATCTCTAATGTAGGTGTGGCAGAGAGTAAATTAGGATCCCATGGATTTTCATTATTAATAAAACTCTTCTCAACAGTTTCACGTTCATCCCTACCCAAGAGACTGGTATGTTCTTCAGCATGGATTCTATATATATTTGCACTTGAATAAAGTTTGCCGTAATAGTCGTCTCTGACTTTATCTTCTTGATATTTGCCATTACAACTTGGTCTCATACATGGCATAGATACCCAACTCTTTAATTCTTCATCAGCAGTAGATACTGAATGGCTACATTTGTCACAACGCAACTGAGCAACCTTTAACGTGAGTTCTAAGTTATCAGGTTTAAGACCCCAGGTGAATTGTTCATTGTTAATAGCATATTTATCTAGGAGTCCATTTTCTTCTAGCTTGGATAGAGCAATTTTATAAAAATCCTCGGCATAACTTTTAACAAAATTTAGATCTGTACCAAATAATTTAAACAACCATTTCTCATACCAAGTAGCTTGTCTACCTTGGTTACTCAATATAGTTTCAAATCTACTCTTGCCCCTTTTGCGACTGGTCAGGAACACTGGAGCACGATCCCAAAAGCTAGGCATGAAACTCTGACGATTCAGAAGATATGAATTACCATTTTCATTTATATATTCATCCAAAGCAGGATGTGAAACACCTCCCTTAGTTTTGAGGTGCATAATTAATCCGTAGATAAATTTTAAATACTGATCTATAGTAGTATCTCTAAAAGCACCGATTTCGTTCTGGACTATTTCAGCAAGCTCTTTTGCTGCAGTCTCTACCAATTCAGTTTTAGGAAATACCGTTGAGACACTGCTCTTCTCTAAGGTTCTTCCAATGCGGGATCTATAGCCATATTCACTAAAGATTTCCCAACTTATTCTTTTATCAACTAACTCTTTGAGATCAGAATCAGCCGGTAATTGACCTTTCTTTTTCATATAGTCATATTCAGAAAACCATTCCATATTATGGGCTATAAAGTATGAGATATATTTTTCCAGACCTAACTTCTGAGCCCAATGTTGAACGAACAACTCTGGCAATTCAGAAAGTGTTTTACCTTGTCCCTGTTCATCAACAAGCTGCTGTAAGGCTGATCTAAAATTAATCGAGTAAGTTCTAGCTCCAAGGAATCCAGCATAGAGAGAAACATCTTGCACAGAATCAGCAAAAGAAACTAATTTTTGATTTATATCTCCATAACGCGATGCAAAAAGTTGACCAACCATCACGCTAATTAAGCTTGCGGCTCTTGAACCCATAATGGTTAGCCCACCATAGCTACCGCAATAAGGACAGTTATTGTTGGTTATGACTTTGTCATCTTTATTTCTTGTGGTATTGTCTGGAATAAAAACTTCTAGAAGTTCTTTATTATGACAAGAAGGACATTCTTTCGTTTGATTAGTTACAGTTAGACATTTGCCGCATAATCGAGAAGTTTTATTAGAATCATCTTTATCATCTGAGTTTATTGGGAACAAGAAAGTAAGCCAAGGTTGTTTCTTAAAAAATACATGGTAAAAATCTCTCAAATTGTCATTAATAGTATTGTCTTCCGTTCTCACTCCACCCCATCCTGTCGAGCCACATTCGCGGCAATGCACGATAGGAAGAAATTTATTTTCTTGGTCTTCCTTTAAGTCATCTGAAAATGCAAGTTTTGGATAATGGCTGGTTTCTGCAACGATTCTTCTTAACTCACGCATCCAAAGTTGGTAACGCACATTGAGAAACGGAAGTATCTCACCTTCAACACTTGATCTAGCATGGGAGACGAGGGCACACATACTATTAATCAGATCGATACAATACTCTCTATCTTCATCACTCTGGAATACTGCTATCTGCTTAAACTCATCAATAATGTTGTGTAAACTAATAGTACGTCCATCTAGAATAGTCAATAAATTCTGAAAGAACCTATGTTTCTTGAGCTGTTTACCAAGCTTAAGCCTATCCTCTTCTGAGTTTATATCCAAGTCTGTTTCAAACCATAATCTATATTGAGCTAGTAAAAATTCCTCAGGGCTGTCGTATTGTTCAGGCTTTAGTTTGAATGCCTGAGATGGCTCTGGAACTGCATTATATTCTACAATATCTTCGCTTAAAAACTCTTTAGAACTTTCCCTATCTTCAGTAACAATAGATTCTTTATCAAAGTTATCACTAAAGACATCTTTAATGTAACTAAGTAGATTATTGATCTCTTCTTCACTACCTATAGTTGCAGAAGTACCGACACAGCATAAATGATTAGCAGGGACTTCTAGTCTATTTTTCAGACGTCTAATCAAACAAGAGAGATCAGTACCTTGTGCCCCATCAAAAGTATGCAACTCATCAACGATTAGATATTTTAAAGTTTCAGGATTGTTGTGCTGCCAAAGCTCCCTGTCTTTCACTCTAACCATCAAGTAATCAAGCATTTTATAGTTGGTCAACAAAATATCAGGAGGATTTTCTCTAAGTGTGTCTTTATTGGTAATCACATGCTCTCTTGTCATAGAATCTTTAGGGTCATTTTCCTGTTGTCCTATGAATAAGCCAGCTGTTACATTACCGTGTAGCTTTTTGTTGCCGTAGATAGCTTTAGCAATACGCTTAGCTTGATCAGTAGCAAGCGCATTCATTGGATAAATAATTATTGCCTTAATACCTTTATCGTTTCTTTTTTTGTAACAATAATCTAACACTGGATACAAAAAACATTCTGTTTTACCAGAACCAGTACCTGTTGCAATAATTGTTGATTTATTAGCTGTTAGTCTCTTGAATGACTTAAGTTGGTGTTGATAAGGCTGATATTTCATAGGGATATCAGCAAAGAAATTTTTATAATCACCTTCTGGTTCTGGGTTTTTAAAGGGCAAATTAATAGAGACGTAAGGACCTTTGAAAAGCTTTCCCTCTTCATTGAGCATGTCGTCAACAACTCCAGAAAAAGCATTAGTCGAAATAGGGAAAGTAGTGCGCAGGAAATCATCCACTCCTTGCTTGAGCTGCTTAGATATTACCGAAGGTATCATTTAGTTTCTTGAAACCTCCTCTCAAATTCTTTCCAAGCTATCTCATAGTCTCTCTCTCTGTCACAGCGATCAAAAGGAGCATGGTATTCTATAGTTCTTTTGACAGGACCTCCCGGTAAAGTGTCATCAACTATAGTTCTAGAGACAGTACCCTCTTTCATGTCTTTTATTTTCTCCCATTCTGGGCGGGTAAAGCCTACCCCAGATAGCCCCTTGTTGCAACTGAATACAATCTGTCCTTGTTGGTCGTACCAAGTATCATTTTCATTTTCATATAAAACACTAAACTGTGTTCTATATAATGTAATTAACTCATTTAATGTAATCCCCAAATCCAATGATACTAATACGTCAATTTCAATCAAGGCTTGCCTTCTTTCAAAAAACGTTCTAAGCGGCACATTATCAGAATAAGTACCTGTCAATCCAGACCAGTCTTTTAGTCTATTATCTAACTTAGTAAATGAATCAGACACAATGTCACAGTCATAGCAATCCTGCCACAAGTTTGAATAAAATAAACTCAAACAATTTAATCGTAAAGTTCTAAAGTTCAGCCACTTATTTCTTTTCTTAAACATTGGAAGAGTATCAACTATATCAGAAGATATATTGGTCTTACCAAAAGACCTTATCAAGAAATCAGACACAATTGAGTGGGAGACTCCTGCCATTTGTAAAAGTAGTTCATTGTCTGCAACTATAGATGTGACACCATGGATGTGCGCTGGTCCAGGTGGTATTATCGCTGTTATTAAAGTCCTTTCATTAGAAACACCAGCCATAGACCTGCGAACTAATCTATAGTAGTCAGTAACTTTACGATTCTTAAAACTTTCAATTTTAGAGATACCAGAGTCATTTAATTGATAAAAAGTTCTAGGTATCTGATCTTTTTGTAATCTCGTTAAATCTATTGTTTCATAGTCTCCTTTGCTTTTACAAAATCTCCTTGGCTGTTTATACCATGGAGTAGAAACATAGAAATGAGGTCCTGAAAAAACAAAATGGTGGAGCTCCTCTACAAAATCAATCGTCTTCTTGGTATATAATTTTCTCTCGGCATTAGTTTCATTAAACATTGAGGTATGCATAAACTCAGAACTAAAATCTCTGAAATGGTTTGGATATAGCACTAATTTCTCCAAAATCTTATAAATTTCATTACTATAAACAGAAATCAAACAAGGGGAGTCAGCATCTTGATTCTCACCAAAAATTGCTGCCATTAATTTTAAATAATCATTATCAATTTTTATTAGTCTTTGACTATGACCATCTAAATTCCACTCCTTGGTTTTCATTCTTTTTAATGTAGGTACGCTACTTAATGATGTATGCTCATATGATGAATCTATGGTCTTGGGACTAAAAAGATTAAAGATTGCATCGAAATTAACCTTCTCTTTTTTCTCAGATGAAAAGATACTCATACAAAAGAAGCCCGCGTGTCCAATAGCCTCTTCAGCAAATAAGTTAAGCTGATTTTGAAAATTAAAATAGTAAATAAGTCTAGGAAAGATCTCTTTACGTAACAAATTACATGTCGGATCTTCATATAGACTTTTATCAGTTATTAAGCCTGCTTTCCCGGCAGAATTAACAATAGAGGTACACATAACAAGAAAATTTTTATATAAATTATTCAATGTACCCTTTAAAATAGGATAGTAAGAGGTGCTAGTTAAAAAATTCCTAGATGATGTACTTTCAACATACTCATTGAGATAATTTACTTTACGCTCAATTAGCGATAACAATTCCTCTCTGTTACTAATATTTTTCATATTTCTCAGTTGAATTACTGGATCATATTGGCTTAGAATGTGGCTTTCTTTCCAACTTATGCTAATCCAAGGCGGATTACCAAGTAATAAATCAAAGCCACCATTACTATTAAAAATATCTGCAAACTCCAGCTCCCAATGCAAGAATCTATGTTTCTCGGCAAGTTCTTTTACAAGCTTAAATCTTGGTACTTCTGTACACAGCTTATTAACATCAGCATAGCCTAAACCTTTGAGTTTCTCTTTATTCTCATCACTCATGGTCTCAGAAAAAAGACCAAGTTGTTCATCTTGTCCAGCAGAGACTTCAACGGGAGATCCTCCTAGAATAGTCTCAAGCTCCATTAGATACTCAGCTCTAGATGGTAATAGATCAGCTTGATCTATTGGCCAAAACCACAAGCTGCACCAATAATCCATGGCTAGCTTTAGTCTTCGATAAGGACTTGAATTACGGATTTGTTTTGAATGCAGTTCTTGTTCTAAAACTTTATCTTTCCAACGTGTTTCGCTCAGATTCTTATGTTCTTTGCCATTTTTTTGTCCCCATATGCGGAAATAATCTGTAGTTCGTTCGCGCATCTCTGCTTGAAGCTTGGTATGCTCGTCCCATAGTTTGTCTATATTTGCTGATATGGATTTGAGGCTATTTATTTCACCAGATTTAAATTCTTTAGTAAAATCTTTTCTCCATGAGTTTATTTTTTTTATTTCCTCACCTGCGAGCTCTTTAATTACTTTATCCTTGTAGTCAGCCATGCCATTATCAGGAAGTAAAAAATGATAAACAGTATCTGCCTCTCGCTTATTACTAGGCATGACTCTTTCTGGAACAGAATCTAGCCAGAGTTGACCGTCTTTTTTCTCACGCTTAAGTAGTTTAGTATCAAAAACCTGTCTTCTTGCACCTATCAAAGAATTACCACAGACCAACTGCATACCAAACCAAGGGATAAAGTTCTCTCTTGAGATAGTGTTGAGAAGTAATGATACCTCTGCAAGTTCAACTGCTACTGGATTAAGATCTACTCCAAAAACATTATTATCAGCAAGATACATTTTCACTTTTTGTAATTCATGAATATACTCATCGTGAGCGATTCTCTCATCTAGTTCTTTTTGTTTTCTTTCTAAGTAAGCTTCTGCTAATTGATTTATAGCTTCATTCAAGAAAGCTGCACTACCCATCGCAGGCTCACAGACTTTTAGCTTGAGGATATCATCTGCGGTTTTGTCTTTTAATAATTCTTTGAGAGAATATTTAACCAAACACTTAGTCAAAACTTCAGGAGTATAGTAAGAAGCTGATTTCTCTCTATCTCGCCCAGCTAAGCGATATATGAAACTTCCCTTCTCATATTTTTTCAGACTGCCGTCTTTGTTGTAAACTTTTTCTTCTTCATTGTATTTCTCTAAATCTTCAGCCTTGATAAAGTACGCATTCTTTAGTTCATCATATTTCTCATCAGCTTTTTTAACTTCGTACAAATCTGTTTGAGCAAAGAAACCTTGATAGGAGAGTAAGGCTTCATAAACAGCACCAAGCTGATTAATACCAAGCTGTGCATAAGAAATACGACCTCGTCTTTTGCTTTTGCCTTTGGCAGCCTTAGATAAAGACATTAGTTTTATAACTCTTTGTAATATGTGATTTCTAAACTTTACTTTGTTTAAGATTGGGGTTCTTTCTGGATCAAACAAGTGTGTTTTTAGCGGGGGTATTTCAAATGTTTTATAACCACCAGATGATTTCAATAGTTCTTTTTCTGATTTGACCCCTTCATAAATCAAAGCAAAAAGTAATTTTATAGACTCGTGAATATAGTGTCCGTTTTTTGATTCTTCACTTGTAAGCTTAATTAATTCCAAGTCACGCAAGGACTCTAGGCTATAGCCAGAACGGTAAGCATCTGATCTGATTGGCACATAGCCCAGTTCAGGACGAGCTTCTATATATAGCAAGAAAAGTATTCTGTACATATAGCGCAAACATTCACGCGTAAGCTCTTTCTCGTCTAGTTTTTCGCTTCCAGTGTATGTTCCTTTGCGCCTTACTTCTTGTAAATAGTAAATAGCTTCATTGCCAATTAATTCAATTGCCTCTCTGAGTGCATACTTAAGATCTTCCGACACCGAAAAAGCATGCTTGTGTGAGTTTTCATCAAGCGAATCCAATAGAGCAAGACCTTCTTGAGGCGAGATACTTTCTCTATGCAAGAGGGCTATTGTCGCTTTGAGCGTACTATCTTCTTTACGCCCTAGTATCTCCTTGATATCAAAGCGCAAAAATCTTTTCTCATTCCATTTGCTACGATCAATAAGAATCACTTGAGAATGATTGAGAACTATTATCCACCGAGGAGGTTCATCCAAGCTAAATATATGCTTAGTGATTACAGAGTCTAAACTAAGCTCATCCTGAGACTTAATATCACTTATGTTTGCCTGAAAATTTTCAAGCGATAAGGAGAGTGGATCTGACTCATCTTCATAACTATTAAACACCTCAATAATCCAAAGATTTGGTGCTCCGTTGTTTTTTGTAATTTCAGTAGCTAATCCAAGTTCTAAAACTCCATCAATATTTTTTTGTTTAGCTTGGTACTCATATCCTAAAGCATTAAGAAGTTGACTGTCCCACTCGTTTTGTAGTTCAATACGATCTTCTATAGATTTCTTTTTTTCAAACTGACTAAGAAAAGAAAAATATGTCTTAGATAAGAATTTTAATTGTGCATACGGCGGCTTAACTTCAGTGTTGTCAAATTTCCACTGCGAAATAAAATCTTTAATATCAGCTTCAAGAATCGCAGTCAAATAATGATGTGCATAAAATTCATTTTCGTTATTTATACCTGTTAAATCAATAGCCATTAGTGCTTGCCTCCCACTAATGCAGCCACAACTTGAATATAAGGTGTTTTTTCTGTTGTCATACTATCTTCGACCCATTGCATAAACTCATCAAATATTTGATCAATCTGACGCTTACGTTTTGCTTTTTCATCATCTTGCTGCAAAGTAGAATCGTCAGGCAGTAAACTAAGTTGGTGATAGTCATACTGTCGCCCTTTTAGTGCTTCTAGTTCAGCTAATTTTTTATCAAGCTTTGTATTAATTCTGTTTTCAAAATCAGCTCTCTCTGTTTCCATCCATTTCGTCACTTCATTGATAGCTGATGGCAGCAGTGCTTCCATGGCTTTCGTATCAAAACCATTTCCAGTATTAGATATAGGTTTTAGCCCTAGCTGGAATTTCTTTTGGAATTCATCAAATAATTCAATGCCGCTAAATTTATTATTAACAAAATTTACTATCAACCAAAAATGTATCAAAGGGTGTCCTTTGCGACTAGGGTTCATCGCAGTAATAATGAACTTGGTCTCGTTAGGAGACATATATTTCTTTGGTAATTTTAGGATAGGAGCTTCATTCCTTCCAAAAGATGCAAGCAACTTATCATTAACCCATGTCATCAAAGGATGTTGCTCCCATAGATACTGTACGTTAGGCCATGTATCTGCATCTTTGCGACTTCTTTTTATTTCTCTTTGGATGGCTTTCTGATCTGATGACAGAATAAAATAACCATTCTCTGGATAAATCTCCTTCGGCATGAACTTAAAACGATGGCGTATATCT
The DNA here is from genome assembly GCA_041170505.1 of Cyanobacteriota bacterium. Taxonomy (GTDB): domain Bacteria; phylum Cyanobacteriota; class Vampirovibrionia; order LMEP-6097; family LMEP-6097; genus JBEAYS01. The sequence continues at coordinate 25,014 of JBEAYS010000078.1, read as the reverse complement.
TCTGTTGCACTAATCTCCACAAGCTTGGCTTCTGGCTTGAATTTGAATTGAATATCTTCATTATTTTTTAAATACTCTAATGCAGCCTTGAAATAGTCATAATCATTATTGAACAATACTGGTAATAGTTTCCTTTTATCATCAGAATACTTTTCCGTACTTTCCTCTGCTTCACTTAAAAGGATATCTAGTAAACTAGGCTCCGCATTGAGATTGTCCAAGAACTGCTCTGAATTCATTCCTGTCTCAATAGCTCTAGCTGTAATAGCCTCTTCCTCTTCAATATCAAAGACTTTAGCAAATGCAGAAGGATCATCTATATTTTTTGCAGCTTGTTCATCTTTCTCTATCAAGACTTCTAATATTCGAGTATCACCTTTGATTTTTTCGTTAGTGCTTTCGGTTACCAGGTAAACAATCTCTGGGGTTCTTTCTTGTCCGTATCTGTCGATACGACCATTTCTTTGCTGGAAGACCATTAACGACCAAGGAATATCGAAATGTATCATCCTATGACAGAGATAATGCAAATTAATACCCTCGGATGCTACATCAGAAGCGAGAAGTATTCGAACTGGAGCTTCTTCTTTGCCAAAGTTTTCTACTATCTCTTGTTGGTCTAAATCAGAAAGACCCCCATGCAGAATTTCCACCTGATCATCTTGAATATCTAGATCTTTAATCAGATGATCTCTTAGTTTATTCAAGGTCTCTATTCTTTCTGTGAAAATTACTATTCTGTCATCAACTGCCTTGCCTGACCATTGAAATCTATCTTTAATAACAGAAAGTAATTTTTGATACTTCGCGTAATTCTCAAAACCAATATGAGCTAAATCACTATCTAAACTGCTTAATTGGTTAATATCATCTTTATAACGATCAGGATCTTCACTATTTAGCTTCTTTATTCTATTTTGAAGGGTAACACTGCAAGCATAAGGGCTTGAGAATAAAGCTTTCTCCAGTGTGGTTTTGAAAAGTTGACCTCTTGTTCTTCTTTGGTCAATTAATTTAAAGCTTAAATTTACAAAAGATTCAAAGGCAGCTTCTTCAAGTCTAGATGCCTTGACTTTCACTACTGAAATTTCTCTTTCTTTAAAAGAGGAGCTGACTTGTTCTTGAATATCTTTTTTAAAGCGCCTAATAAATAGTCCCTTGATATCATCTTTAGTATATTCATCAGGATTTGCTATTGCTGTAGGGTCAAGCATATTCATTAAACTCGCAAAACTTCTAGCTTTACCATCATGCGGAGTCGCAGAGAGTAGAAGCAGTGTGTCAGATCTATGGGCTAAAAGTTCTGCAAGCTTGTTGCGTTTTGAACTTGTGCCTCTATCAGCAACATTATGCGCTTCATCAATTATAATAATGTCCCAGTATGCATTCTCAATAAATGTTCTATATTCTGCATCTTGCTTCAAGGTATCAATAGAAATTATTGATTTGTCGTAGTAATAAAATGGATTGTGATTAGAGGGGATTTGATTTCGAACTCTTTGGATTCCAGTAGAATCAAGCCTTGTAAGTGGGATAGTAAAACGTGACCAAAATTCTTTTTGGAATTGAGTTAGCATGCTCTTGACTGCTACGACCAAAATTCTCTTCCCTTTGCCGCGCTTTATAAGTTCACTAACCAAAATTCCTGCTTCAAGAGTCTTACCAAGTCCGACTGCATCAGCAATAAGAATTCTTTGCCTTACTTGATCAAGGGCTTTGATAATTGGCTCAAACTGATATGGAACCGAATCCATAGCAGCTTTATAACCAATATACAAACCATCATCAGTTGGAGCAGTTTGTCTCATCAAACTCTCAATATATAGAAGGGAAGCTTGGTAGGAGCGAGATTGATCCTGAACTAATTTAGTTTGAGCTGGATCTAAAACCTCAATCTCTGCTTTTTCAACTTCATCTAAAAATATAGCTTCCTTATCTTTGACAATTTCTGAGATACCAATGCAAGTATATTTCTTTCCACCAGTATTAGTAGTGTCAACTCGCCTTACAAGCCACTCAGCATCACGAATGACAACTCTGGCTCCTGGTGCAATTACTTTGATATTAGTCAGTGTTTGCATACCTGTACCTTATTGATTCACCTTTTGTCTATTTTCACTTTTAATAAACTCTACAAAAGATATGATTTTTTCTTTTTCACCTTTTGGTAATTTTGATAACTCTTTGTCAATTCTCAAAATATTTTTCAGATCAATATCACTCTCTATTTCATAACCAAGAAAAAATCTTATATCTTCTGCAAATACATTAGAAATTTTTTCTAAGTCCTTAATAGAAACTTTTCTATCTTTCCGATTCAATTAAAGAAATCTCGGTAGCAGACTCAAAACCCAACTCTTCGGCAAGATATTTTTAGATAGACCTGCTCTTTCTCTTGCTTTTCTTATCTTCGACCCTATAAGCTTGTACTTATTTAGCTTATTTTTCATGATGATATTATATGCTTTTCAATTTGATTTGACAAATCAGCCCAAACTAGTGATACCAATAGGCAATGATGACCTCTTCTATAATATGAATTACGGAATGAACATAAAACTTGATACCAAGAATACGCTAATCTTCTTCGACATCGAAAGCACCGGAACTGACACCCGCAAAAATCGAATTATTGAGCTAAGCTCTATCAAGATCACTCTTGATGGCAAACGAGAAATTATCACCAAAAGATTCAATCCAGGTATCCCGATTGCAGAAGGAGCTACATCTGTACATGGCATCAAAGATGAAGATCTAATTAATGAACCAAAATTTGCAGAGAAAGCACAAGAGATCCATGATTATTTTTTAGGTTGCGATCTTGCTGGATATAACATTTTTACCTTTGATATAAGAATGCTCACTGAAGAGTTTCTGCAAGCAGGTTTGATGCCTCTATTTAATAATGAGACCAAGATCATCGATGGCATGAGAATTTTTAATAAAATGCAGCCTAGCGATCTTGCTGCCGCCTATAAATTCTATTGTAATAAAGAAATGACCAATACACATCAAGCAGAGGCAGATACTTTAGCGGCATTAGATGTGCTTGATAAAGATTTTGAACTTCATACCATTTATATTGCAAAACTAATACTAGAAGGTGAGCTAAAATGACCAAACCCCGCTACCTCACCAAATCCCGTTTCAAACTAGGGGTTGAATGTCCAGTCAAAGTCTTTTATACAGCAAAGCCTAAAGAATATAAAGATCAAAAAATCGAAGACGCTTTCCTAGAGGCACTTGCTGAGGGTGGTTTTCAAGTTGGTGAGCTTGCTAAATATAAATATCCTAATGGAATTGATATAGAGACTCTTGATTATGATGAAGCTTTAGCAACTACCAATAAAGAACTAGAAAAAGACAAAGCCACTATTTATGAGGCTGCGATTAAATACCAAGACTTATTTATTAAGGTCGATATTCTGAGTAAGTCTAATCGGCACATTGATCTTATCGAAGTCAAAGCCAAATCCTATGCCATTAAAGATCTCAGTAAAGATCCTTTCTTAACAGCCAAAGGCTTGATTAATACAAGCTGGGCTCCTTATTTATACGATATCGCATTCCAGTATTATGTCGCATCAAAAGCTTTCCCAGACAAGGTTATAATCCCTAAATTACTTCTAGTTGATAAAACCAAACATGCTATCACCGATGGCTTAAATCAAAAATTTAAGATCATCAATAATAACGGAAGAAAACAAGCTGTATTAAACGGAGAACTTACTGCAGATGATTTGAGAAATGAACTGTTGATAGAGATCAATGTTCAGCAATATATAGACCAGATTTATCAGACTCCAATAACTTACGCTAATGTTGATAGAACTTTTGAAGAGCATATTCAGTTTCTTTCTGATCTCTACAAGAAGGATCAGAGAGCTGATATATGTATAAGCAAGGCATGTAAATCCTGTGAATTTAGAGCTGATACTGAAGATGAGAAGGCTGGCTTAAAAAGCGGCTTCAAAGAATGCTGGAGCATTAATCAATCTTGGACTGAGGAAGATTTTCAATCACAGAGTGTGTTTGATATATGGAATGCAAGAACTCAAGACTTGATCAATGCTGGTAAAATTAAAATCCATGATTTTACCCAAGCTGACTTCATACCTAAATCACCATCTAAAAATACCAAATGTGGTTTACAAAGGTCTGATAGACAATGGTTACAAGTACAAAAGGCTCAAGACAAGGACAATACAGCATATATAGATAGAGATGGTCTCAGAAGAGAAATCAATAGCTGGAAATATCCTCTGCATTTTATAGATTTTGAAACCGCAATGGTTGCTATTCCATTCAATAAGGGAATGAGACCATACGAGCAAATAGCCTTTCAGTTCTCACATCACATAGCACATAAAGATGGGACGATTGAACATGCTAACCAATTTATCTACAATGAGCCGGGCAAGTTTCCTAACTTCAAATTTATTCAAGCTCTCAAGCAGGCTTTGACTATACACGAAGGAACTATTTTTAGATATGCTACACACGAAAACACTGTGCTGAACAAGGTTCTAGAGCAGGTCAGGAATTCACAAGAGGATATCTTGAACAAGCAAGAAATCACTAACTTCATATTGTCAATTACTCAGCAAAAAGATGATCGAGGCAAGCTCGTTCATGTCGGTGAAAGAAATATGATTGATATGCTTGAACTCGTAGAAAATTACTATTATCACCCTTACATGAAAGGTTCTAATTCTATTAAGCAAGTATTACCAGCTGTACTCAATTCATCGGAGTTTTTGAAGAATAAATACTCCAAGCCTATATACGGCTCCAATTCTGGGATTAAGAGCTTAAATTTTACGGATCATGTTTGGGTTGAATTTGAAGCAAATGGATTAGTTCAAGATCCTTATAAAAAGCTGCCCGATTTATATCAAGGATATAGCAACGAAGAACTTGACGAACTAAAATTGTTTTCTGATGAAACTAGCCTGGCTAACGGCGGTGCGGCAATGACAGCTTATGCAAGAATGCAGTTTGCAGAGATGAGCGAGCTAGAACGCCAAGAACTCACAAAAGCTTTGCTGAAATACTGTGAATTAGATACTTTTGCGATGGTTATGATCTACGAAGCATTTGCTAATTTTGTAGCAAAATAGTTTTATCGATATTCAATGAAAAAAATTAAGCGATCTTTTTGAAAAGCTATAGTACTATGTATATGACAACCGAATAGCACCACAAAGTGGCATCCTAATTATTGGAAATCTAAACTGTGGTCAAACCAAAAGCTCAATAGAGCTAAAAAGAATGACGCAATGGAAAAGATTTCCAAGCAAGTTAAAAACAATAGAGCAGAAAGGATAGAGCATTATACTAAAATAATCAAAATCAATTTTTTTAAGTGAGTATGTTTTTAGCTCAGATACTCCGATTCCGTATTCGATCATTAATTCAGTTAGTCTTTTACCATCTATTAAAATAACTTTATGCTGAACAGAATTAGCATAAGTAACGGCTTCACCACTGAATTTCGAAGTAGTTATGAATACACCTTTATTAGACTGCTTCCCGACAAGACTTCCCACAAAATCTCTAATTTGAGGAGCACCTACAGTATTAGTCCAGCGCTTAGCTTGTAAGTAAATGGTATCTAATCCTAATTTATCTTCGTTTATAACACCATCGATACCCCCATCAGAAGAGCGTCCGATAGCTTTTCCAGCTTCCTCATTGGAACCACCATAACCCATACTAATCATCAGATCCACTACCAAGTTCTCAAAAAACTTAGGCGAACATCTAAAAATAGAGTCTAGAATTTCATCAGCTAGATCTTTATTAATCAGCTCAAAAGCATTATCTATCAGCTCTCAAGGAGTGCCTTGAGAAGAGAGATCTAATACGACAGGCTGAAAGTTTTTATCAGAATCAAAATTCTTAACCACTCTAAATTCAGCAAAAGAAGAGAATTGCATCAAAAATTGATTATCAATTTTTTCAGGAGCAGAAGTAAGAACCTTTAGACCAAGATCTGTAATTTTTACATGCGCTCTTTTTGTATTTTCTAAAAGTCCTGCTTTTTTAAATAAGTTTTAGCCTAACCAATTCTATTTTTATAAGTAGCCTGTCCTTGAGTAGGGAGCTTCTCTAATAAATCTTCTTGGCTTAAGCCCATAGACTCAGCTAATTTATCAATGTTTCATAACTAGGGACCACTATAATACCTCAATTTTATCATTTATATCCATCCTTGCCCCAACCCCAATCAAGATCTACAATAGAATAATCCCATGACCACCCTCGTAATAAACAAAACCAAAATCTACCCCGGTGAGCGCAAAAGACTTTCGCTAAATATCTCTAAGCTCTACGACCTCACCCAGATGGACATCCCTGTCGAAGTGATACGCGGTGAGGAGCCCGGACCTATAATGTTTACCACAGCGGCGTTACACGGCGATGAAATAAACGGAGTCGAAATTATCGCCAAACTTCTCCAAACAAAAGAACTAAAAAAAATAAAAGGCACTCTAATAGCGGTTCCTATCCTAAATGTTTTTGGGTTTAATTCCTGCTCGCGATACTTGCCCGATCGAAGAGATCTTAATCGCAGTTTTCCCGGCACTGGCAAGGGCTCACTAGCCGCGCAGATCGCCAATGTTTTTATGGAAGAGATCGCCTCACAATGCACGCACGGAATAGATTTACATTCAGCCGCGGCTAATCGAGAGAATCTACCCCAGATCAGAGCTACTTTTGGTGATCATCCTGATCTTAAGCAATTAGCTAACGCTTTTGGAGCGCCCGTGGTGATTGACTCTAAAGCTAAGGAAGGCACACTGAGAGCCGCAGTCAAGACACACAAAATCGCTTACATGGTCTACGAAGGCGGGCGCGCGCTGAGATTCCATCCTAAGATCACCAGCACCGGTCTTAATGGCATCTTAAATGTTATGCGCGAAATAAAAATGCTCGAAAAAAAATCTAAGCGCAAAAAATCAAAAAGCATTATCGCTAATTCCAGCTCCTGGCTCAGAGCGCCAGAGAGCGGCATCATCCAGACCAAAAAATCACTCGGCAAAAAAGTAAAAAAAGGCGAAGTAGTCGCTACTCTAATTTCTGCTTTTGGAGATGTGCACCAAGAGATCATCGCAGATAAACCAGGGATCATTATCGGCGCTACGATTTTGCCGCTAGTAAATAAGGGCGATGCCGTTTTTCACATCGCTAGTTTTGATGATGTCGATCACGCCCACAACATAGTCAGCTCCTACATCATAGACGACGATGTTATTTAGCAAATCTAGAAATATTCATTAGAATTCCGACTACTACAGAAGTACTCAAAAAACTACTTCCACCAAAACTCACAAATGGCAGAGTCATACCTGTAATCGGAAACAATCCAGTCGCAACCCCAATATTGATGAGCACTTGCATCGCAAACACCATCACCAAAGAAAACCCAAAAATCCTAGCAAACTCATCTTCATTACTCATCACCAAGTAAAAAGCTCTAAGTATCCACATCAAAAATATCATCAATACCGCAACAGCACCGATAAAGCCAATTTCTTCACAGACTATCGCAAAAATAAAATCGGCATAAGCAATAGGTAAAGGTCCTAGCTTTTGCACAGACGCGCCCAAGCCAGCACCCCAGAGCCCGCCCATCCCAATCGCTTTTATAGACTGGATTAGATTGTATCCATTACCTAAAGGATCAGCGTGAGGATTGAGCCAATACTTGATACGATCCATTTGGTAAGGAGTATTCATCACCTGCCAGACTCCAAGAGCCAGACATCCACAAATCCCCAACATCATCAGCACGAGATTAAACCCCGAAGCAAACACAGCCGCCAGCGCACCAGACATCACCAAGATACTAGTCCCTAGATCCGGCTGTTTAAGCACGATTAAAGCCATCACCAGAGTCGCGCAGAACGCCATCACAAATCCTTTGCGCTCGACAATAGCCTTAGCTACGATAAGAGCAGAAAATATTTTAGCGAACTCAGATGATTGTAAATTCAAGAACCCTAAAGCTAGCCATCTTCTAGAACCTCCCGAAACCACCCCAAACTTAATCGTCAAGAGCAATAGCACCAAGGTCCCCATCACGCACTGCCAAGCGCAAGTCTTCCACCAGCGATAATGCAAGAAGCTCAAGACCGTCGCAATACTCACCCCGAAGACCACAGCAATAAAATGCTTAATAATAAAAATCCATGGATGCCCGTAATAGCGCACCGATTCATGCCAAGACGCACTTGTTATAAACGCACAGCCCAAGACTATCAAGACCACCGTTAATTGCAAAAAAAACGGATCGATTCCCGGAATAGTCTCCACCATTCCTTCACGATTTTTTTTAAATAGTTTTAAAGCGTCCACTATTTACAGGATACTATAAGCTTTGAAAAAGACTCTCTAAATTTATCACCGCGCTCTTCATAGTTTTTGTACATATCAAAACTCGAACTCGCTGGAGCCAAAACTATAGGTAAACTACTATTATTCCCAAAATCTAACGCTTTTATTACAGCGCTATCCATATCCTGCGCAAAAGCATATTTACTAAACCCTTTTTTCTCAAGCCCGCTAGCCAGCGCAGGAGCCAATTCCCCAATCAGCACAACAGCAAAAGCCTTTTGCGAAAGCTTATCAATAAATCCAGATAAATCCAGGTTTTTGTTTTTGCCGCCGCAAATAACTATAGATTTTTCAAAAGCCTCAAGAGCTTTATTGGCTGAATCAGGATTAGTCGCTTTACTATCATTAAAAAACTTATGGCCCTTCAGCTCACCAATAAATTCTAATCTATGCTTAACAGCCCTAAAAGATTTTAGTGCAGAGATAACAGTCTCCAGTGGCACGCCTACAGCCAGCACCGCCAAAATCCCCGCCAGTAAATTAGAGTAATTGTGCTCGCCGACTAGATTTAATTCACTGATTTTTATAACAGGCACTTTTACATAGTAATGCCCTTCAGAGTTAGACTCGACAATACCGCCGTATTCATCATCCACACCGGGTTCTAGAAACTTAGCTAGATAAAGAGTTCCATCTTCCAAAAAAGCACTCGAGCGGTTATAAGGGTTAAGATCGGTGAGCGCGCGCTTAGTAGAGAAGTATGCTATATCTAGGTTGCGAGCACCTGTAGTTTTTAGCTGGTCGCAAGCCCGCTTGCCAAGAGCGTTACAGACCTCATCGTCGTAATTTAGCACCCAAGTAAATTCTTGTTTTTCAGCAAGCTCAGGAATCCTAAAAAGTTTTTCTTTTGAGTTTTTATACTCACTAAGATCTTTATGCCAATCGAGATGATCATCAGTAAGATTCAGGTGCACAGAGACTTGCGGTCTGTATTCCGGCTGAGTAACAAAATTACTATAAAAAAGCTGAAACGAGCTTATCTCCGCTGAAAAGTAATCTCCATGACCTTTTCCAGCACTTGTAAACTCAAGAAATGGCTTACCGATATTACCCACAGCTTGATTACCTAAGGCATGCGCGATAAAACTTGTCGTAGTCGTCTTACCATTAGTGCCAGTAATGCCGATATATGAATGTCCCACAAACCAAGAAAAAATATCTAAGTCTGTACCGCAGTCTATATCAGGGTTTTGGCAGAGCTTATCAATCTCTTTTATGATGCTAGATTGAGGCGGTATGCCCGGACTAATCATAATAAATAATTTAGAGCACTCACCCTGGAACCCAATGAATTCAGGGCTTTGAGCCCCAAACTCAAACTCCACGCCAGCCAGCTTAAAACCACTCAAAATCTCAGCGGAGAAGCTCTGCTCGCTTTTTAGCTCAGAGACTCTGATTCGCGCCGACGGAAAATTAGCTCTCAAAAAATCAATAGCGGCAATAGTACTTTTTCCATAGCCGATCAAACTAAATTGATTATAATCAAAAACGCTCACAATCTATATTATAAACGCTGTTTACCAATAATAAAAAAGACCTAGATGATTACCCATAAAATTCCAGGTAACCTTATCAAAAATTTCTAGCAAGAGCGGAATCCCTCTGCCACCTTCATTATCAAATCGCACTTCATCAATAAAAGTATAGTTATAAACCTGCCAATTAAACCCTGGACCCGGGTCAATTATAGTCATCTTAAATGCGCCTTTTTTTACGCAATACCCTATCCTGATCTTGCCATAAGGGTTTCGCTTGAGTCCGTAGCGAACGGCATTAGTTAGAGCTTCTGTAATTCCGAGGCGTAGGTTAAGTTGCTTATTAGCTGGCATATCTTGCTCAAGGCAATCTCTGACTATCTTATCAAGCAGTTCAGAAGTCGCCTTAGGATCATCAGCCGCAAAATCATAAATATCAAAATAGACCTGCTCCAGGCTAATCATCAGCCTGTCGTCTGTGAGCGGAGAAGTGCCGCTGAGCGCGTTTAGCTTCTCGTTTAGCTCGTAAGTTATATCTTTTACATCTCTGTCTTTTACGTTTTGAAGAATTTTATAAATCCAATCCTTAGGCACGAAACTTCCATCAGGCATTTTTTGATCAAGCACACCATCAGTAAACAAGACCATTTTATCGCCGCGCCTAAAATCAATCTCACGCGCTTCATACGCTTCTTCGATCTCCTTAGGATTTATTAGACCCAGGGGCACGCCGCTATCCTTGTCACCGTCAAGCTTGTAGACAGTTTCGTTTTGGATGATATAAGGGTTTAGGTGACCGGCGTTTGTATATCTGAGCTTACCTTCATACAGATCCATTACTCCGTACCAAGCTGTAGCATAAAAATCAGAAGATGAGTTTTGGTAAAGTATCGACTGACACAAAAAACTTATCATCTTATCCGGGAACCACGCCAGCGCCGAATTAGCGATAGCAGAATTAAACTCACCGAGCAGATATCCCGTCAACAAAGCCGCCGCTGGACCCTTACCAGAGACATCACCGATCAAGACACCGATCTTGTCTGGAGCAAGCTCCGCGACCCAATAAAAATCTCCCGAAACATTACTATGCGCCTTATAAAAAACAGAGGTCTCGATATTTACATCAAAAACATCACCACCTATCAGCGAAGTCTGTACCCGAGCGGCTTGCTTAAGCTCGCGAGATAATTTTTCTTGATAAGAATTTAGCTTCTCGTACATGCGTGACTGAGTCATCGCCACGATCACCTGCGAGCCTGCCGCTTCAATAAAGTTTTTTTCGTCCCGAGTCCACTGCCGGCGCCGATAGCTATGAAACACTATCCAGCCCTGCATTATTCCTTGGAAATGTAAGGGGCAAGCCAGCGCTGAGACTGCTTTTGAGGCTAGTAACTCCTCTTGCTCTTCAGCAGTTAAGCGAGAAAAATTCTCTTCGCTTAATAAATTATCGACAGATATAACCTGAAAAGATTGATCCTCTCTAAATTTATCTAAGATCAAAAATCTAGTGGTATCAGCGATACTATGCACGCCTGCTTCGCAGTACTCATCACTAATATAACCATCAAAATACAAAAAACATCTAGAAGCTTTTATCGCCAAGCCTAGTTCGTTTACTGTTCGCGCTAGAATTTCACTGAGATTCAAGCTTGATCTAATTTGCGTGGTGAGACTATTGAGCAATTCAGCGTATTCAGTACGTTTGCGGGCATCGCGGTAAAGTAAAGTTTTTTCTATCGCTGTTGAGAGCGGGGTTATAATCGACTGAATCAAATCTAGGTCTTTATCCTGCCAGGATTTTTTATTAGAGCATTGTTGAAAATAAAAAGCTCCGACTATTTCATTAGCTGAGATTTCTAGCTCTGTATCGTGGTATCTATCAAAACCATCAAAAGCTTCTTTTTTTATTGAGATAAAAAAACCGACAAAAGTTTTTACTCCATCAAGCAAGATCCCTTCTTCGCTTATCTCATCAAGCACAATCCTAGACTTGGTTTTAAAGATTTTTCTAAAATGCTTATTAGACCTAAATTCATCGACATCAAGATTTTGGATCATATCTTCGCGATTAAAATCCTTAGTAGAAGTTTCATAATGCGTTAGTAAGTGACCGCCTTCTATCAGCACAATCCCGCAACGATCAGATTTAAAAAACCTGCCAAGCTCGCTTGTAGCGTGCTTTAGAAGTGAGTTTAAATCAAAAGATGAATTGATTTTTTCTATCCACTTATTTACGAGCTTTTCTTTTTCGGCACGCGCATTTGCGATTTGTCGCTCTTGGATGAGAGCTAGAGTCGTGTTTTGGAGATGCTTAGCTAAATCTTCGGTCTCTGCGATGGTCTTACGCATCATCGCTGTTTTTTCTTCGTTAAGCTTGCGCTCTGAATTGAGTTTTTGTTCAAGCTCAATAATTCTATCTTCAAGTTGAGATAGCTTGTCAAAATCAAGATCTTCAGCTTGTTTTTTACTGGACATCTTTAGCTAGTTTTAGATATGATTCTAGTTAACTGGTGTAATCGAGCGATTCTAAGTAAACTTTGAACATCATCAATTACATTATAAAGCTCTAATTCCGCGCCGATCATCTTACATTCTTTCCAGAGTCTGACAAATGAACCCATTCCAGCACTATCTAAAAAACTTAAATCAGAACAGTCCACCTTGACCTTGGATTGTTCTTTTAGGCAGGCAAGAACCGTTTCTTTAAAGTGTTCAGCGTCGCTATAAAGTAATTGACCGCCTACTTCTAACTCTAAAATTTGCCCATCATTTTTTCTTATTTCTAGTTTTAACATTAAGCTGATATCCTTTGTTTAATCTACTTCTTATGAGCTATAAACTTTATACCCACGAACTGCTAATTAAAAACCCTCAGGAAATCTTAAAAAACCGGGTTCCAAGGGTCAATTCAAGCGGAAAAATCGAAGATTTTAGCGAGTCTCCAGCTTCAGATAAGCCCCAGGCGCTCCCAAAAATACTTATACCTGGCCTTATTAATTTACACACACATCTTGCATATACTAATCTAAAAGTTGAAGAAAAAAAACTCTTTTATTGGCTAAAAGATCTAGTAGAAAAAATTTACAAAATCCCCCAAATAGAGGATGAAAAAACCTCGAATATTAACGAATTTAAGCTTAGCGAGAGCTATCTGGCGGGTTGCCGGGAGTCTTTGGCGCTGGGAACGACATTTGTGGTGGATAACACCAGCCACCCAGAACTGGCTCTATCAGCTTTTTTGGAGACAGGCTTGCAAGGAATTATTGGGCTTGAGGTTTTTGGATCTGACCCTGATAAGGCTCAAGAGATTTTTGGTGAGACTCTCAAAAAACTTCGTGCTCTTGAAACTCAATCTAGAAGCGAGCTTGTGGAATTTACTCTCGCGCCGCACGCCACTTATGATGTCTCAAGTGAGCTTTGGAGCTTGTGTGTCGATTATGCTAAACAATACAAAAAAATAATTCTCAGTCATCTTAGCGAAAGCGCTGACGAAGAAGCTTGGTTCCGCGACAAGGACTCCGCTGAAAGCCACTTAGCTAGAGAGTTTTGGGCGAGCATCAATACGCTTGAACCTAAGATCAAAAACTGGAAACCTTATAGAAGCGCTACTGATTTTTTGGCCACTAATAAACTTCTTGCCGAAAATCTTTTGCTGGCGCACGCTTGCTATATCGACAATGACGATCTAGATTTACTCACTCGCTCCAAAACCCGCTTGGTGACTTGTCCGCGCAGTAATGCTTATCTAAAAAACCAAAAAGCGCGAACCGAACTTTGGCAAAAAAATAATTTACTTTTCGGAGTTGGTACTGATAGCAAGGCTTCTAATTACTCTCTAGATCTTCGTGAAGAAGCAAACCAGCTCACTGAGCTCTCCGCGCGCGCCAGATTCGAGCTGATCACCTCCAGATCAGCCCAAGTCCTGGATAAACAAAATTTAATCGGCACTCTTGAGCCGGGCAAAAACGCCGATTGGGTAGTACTCGAGGTATTAGATTCGAGCATAAACCTTGATTTGGCGGACCCTTTTGAGCTGGTAATGGACACCAAAATCACTCGGGTAAAAGAAGTCTATATTTCAGGAAAGCTTAAGTATGGAGCTAGATAATTTTAAACCAAGTTTAATGTTAAAATGGTAGGTAAAGCTTATGGCCACAAAAATATCTTCTCAAAACAAAGTAAAAGTTACTGCTAAGACTATTTTTTTGGATGAATATTCCAAACCTGCTGAGCATAAATTTCTTTATTGCTACAAGATCACAATCCAAAACCAAGGGACTAAGCGTGTACAGCTCCTAAACAGGCATTGGATCATCATAGACTCTAATTCCAAAAAAGAAGAAGTACAAGGGCCCGGCGTGGTCGGACAACAGCCCATACTTTACCCTGGCGAAAGCCATGAATATTTCAGCTTTTGTAATCTGGAGACCAATTTTGGGACTATGGAAGGTAGTTACGAAATGGAAGACGAGGATGGCGAGCGGTTTTTAGCGGAGATCCCGCGGTTTTTTCTAGCTGAAAATTTATCAGAATTCGATAGAGCTAAATTTCGCCGCGGACAAGTGATAAAACATAAGCTAAATAATTTTAGAGGCATAGTCGTAGATTACGATATGTACTTTATTAACGATGATGATCTTTACCAGAAGTGCCCCGACAAACCCGCTAAGGACAAGCCTTGGTACTATGTGCTAGTCGATAAAGCTAACGCTATTAGTTATGTTGCTGAAGAGTATTTGGAAATCGAAGAAGACGATTCCGAAATCGAGCACACCTTATTTCATTTCTTTTTTGATGGTTACGACAAAAACCAAAAGCTCTACAAGCGCAATAATAAAACTTGGGATAACCTCAAGAAGGGTTAGGCTCTAGGTTTGATGAGAACGAGTTCTGTAGCTCTATAATTATAACCTTCACTAAAACCAGATTTGTTTTCTATGAAATTTCCTTCCAAATCAGTGTGACCTACTTTAATCTCATAACCTAATTGTTTAGCTTTATCGTACAGTATTTTAAAAAAAACATGATTTGGAGAATTAGGCTTAAAATTGATAAATTGATGAACTGAGCCGGGATTTAAAAGATTATCAATAGAAATATCTTGAGAATTTGAATTGTCGAGGTGTCTTAAACAAAAAACGATTTTACCTCCCGGTTTTAATAATCCCATCAAGTTTGATACCAATTTACTGGCCTTATTATCAAATTCATTTATTTCACCATATATCAGTTCCCTTGGCATAAATGAAACAACATTTGATAAACGAATAGTTCCTATAGAATTAGGTTTCAAATGAACTTGGAGATTAAAGATGTCCTCATTTAATAATTTCACTCGCTTAAAAAACTCTCCATCAGTAAGTTCGTCTACGATTTCATAGAGTTGCTTTACTGCTTTAGATTTATCCGTCAGAATGATTTGCCTACCATGAGCTGGGGACATAAAAGAAGAGATATGTCTAATTGGATGGCTACCACTCATTAAATCTAGATATGGAGCAGAATTATTATCAGGATCTACAAGATGACCAAAACACTCTACATTAAAATCAAAATCTATTTGTTCTTTAATTGTTGATTTTAAATAGAATTTTAATAAGTTTTTTCTAGCTTCATTTTCAATAATATCCTCACCAGAAAATATTTTAAAATGTTTCTCTAATTCGTTAAATTGATCAAAGGATATTCCATACTGACTACAGCGATGACGAATATCATCCAAAGATGGAGAGACCAAACATAATTTAACATATGTTATTAATTTTTGAGGCAAATAATAAGAATCTTGATTATTACCAATCAAAGGAAATTTATCTTTGTTATTTTCCAAATGTTGTATCAAGTCCAAATAAAAAGATTCAAACTTTGATTCTAGTTTTTTCAATAAATCTTGTGGACTATAAGTTCTAACAGGTCTTCTAATTACCCAATCAAAAGCATCTGCGATTTGTTCCGGCAATTGAGAGCCTTCTGGGAAGATATTTGCTTGATGAATTGCGTTTATAAGTTCTCTAGAAGACTCAAAGTTACCGTTAGCTCGAGGTGAATATCTTGTAACTCCTATTAAACTTTCAATAACATCAGAGTCGTCTGGCGACTTCTTAGTGAAGATTGCAAGAGCTAGCTGGAGATTGGTTAGATTGAATTGTGGTTTTTTTACACTCGACACGCCTGAAGATAATAGCAGGAATCAATGATGGCGTCAATACACTTCTGTAAAATTAGGTGTTTTCGCTTATAAGTTAGGCTCCGGCGTAAGCTAAAACTCTCTTGCGCATTAGATTCCACTGACTTACATAATCAAAAAACTTAGCCTGAGCTTCGTTGATTTGGTCTTGCAGTAAGTTAGCTTCAAGCATATTAAAACCCTTTTCATGGATTTTTAGAGATTTAGTGAGGTTTTGATACTGATCGCGCAGACGCGATAAATCCTTAAACGCTTTTTCCATATTTTCTTTTAGCTGTTCAAGGACAGTAAAATCTTGCGAACCAAAAAAATTAAAATTACTAATTTCAAGTTTTTTGCGCATGCGTTTTTCTTTCATTTGCATACGTTTACGCACGATGATTTCTTCGCGAATAGTTTTTAGATTATAAGTCAAACCCACATAGGATAAGGCTTTTATGATCCACTTAGAAGGATCCCAATCATACCAACGCGGACCATTACGATAATCAGAAGCAAACTCGTGGTGGTAATTATGGTAACCTTCACCAAAAGTCAAAAACGCTGTAAACAAGTTATCGCGCGCGCTGTGAGTGTCTGAGTATGTTTGCTGACCGACACAATGAGAAAGAGAATTAATCAGAAAAGTCGCATGGTGATTGATTACCGAGCGCACAAATCCAGCGATAAATATTCCACCAAACATATCGCCCCAAGACCAAGCAATCAAGCCCGGTAGCACAAAGCCCATAAAAATTCCAAGCGGAATCCAGCACTGGTATTGCCACATGACAAGCGGATCATTCACTAAATCGCCGGCGTTTTTAGCATCCTCGATTTGGTCATCTTGCTTATAAAGCAACCAGCCCATATGCGCCCAGAAAAAACCGCGCGTGATAGCGTAAGGATCCTTGTCCTTATCATCGACGTAATTATGATGGATACGGTGATCCAAGGACCACAACAGAGCCGAACCCTCAAAAGCAGAAGCTCCAAAAATCAAGAAAAACAATCGCACTGGCCATTTGGCTTGGTAAGCACGGTGCGCAAAAAGACGATGATAACCAGCAGTAATACTAACTTGCGCGGCTGTCATAAAAGCCAAAAGCAAGATCATGGTATTCCAGTTAAACTTACCGGCACTCAGCCAGTAATAAAGGCCAAAAATCGCCACAAAGGGTGAAACCAGGAGGTATGAGCCAACTACCCAGTTAAATTTTTTATCTACTCGTTTTTTATTCAAAATAAGCTCCTGATCACTATTATACCACTGGGTGTTTTCCCGAGACATTGTCTACGAATTAAGCACAAAGCAAGATAAGCTCCTTGTAAAAAGTAAATAGTCCGAACTTATCTTAAAATTTGCGTAATTCGTAGACAATGTCTGGAAGGGGCCAATAGAATTAACTACAAGATGAGCATTTTACATGCAAATATAGCGCTAACAGGAGGAGGCACGGGCGGGCACATATATCCTTGCCTAGCTCTAGCTGAATATCTAAAAGAAAAATCAGCGCAAATAAATTTATTTTATTTTGGAAATCCAGAAAAGCTCGAGTGCACACTGCTAAACAACCCAGAGCTAAAAGACGCTCAGGGACAGGCTTACAAAGACTACATAAAATTTATTTCTGTACCCTCATCCGCGCTTCCAAAATTTACTCAGGTTTTTAAATTAATAAAATGGTACTTAGAATTTCAAAAAAACACAAAAATCGCTAAAGAAAAACTCTTAGAGCAAAAAATAAATTTTGTATTTGGAACTGGTGGATACGCCGCTGGACCGGTTTTTAGAGCTTGCCAAGAGCTTAAGATCCCTTACATCATCCATAACTTAGACGCGCATATGGGACTTGCCAATCGTGCGTTTGTAAAATCAGCTTGGGCATTGAGCTTGGGGATTTGTGATCTTGGCATAGCACCTAAAAATAAAAAAGTTATCATTAGCGGAAACCCAATCAGCAAAAGGTTTTTGACAGAATTGTCCCAAGCACAAACCAAAAAATCTACTGATGATAAAATGCATCTATTGGTAACGGGCGGCTCCCAGGGCGCTCAAAGCATAAACGAAGCGATAGGACGCAATCTAGAAGAGCTTTCTAGGCTTAACGTCGAAATCATTCATGTAACCGGTACTAAGACCTACCAAGAATATATCCAAGAATACCTCGGCGGCAACCCCAATAAATATCCTAATTACAAGGTTTTAGACTACACGCACGAGATGCCTTCGCTCTGCGCTTGGGCTGATAGTGGAGTCTTTAGAGCTGGAGCTATGACAATCGCCGAGATTACAGCCAGCGAAATCGTACCGATACTTGTACCTTTGCCGTGGGCGGCACACGACCACCAAAACCTAAATGCTCGGTCTCTTGTTGAAAGTGGCTCAGCAATTAGCTTAGACCAGGGTCAAGAGGATTTTGAACAAAAACTTATGAGTACTATCAAAAATCTAAGCGAGGACAAAAAACTTTTTGAATCGATGAAAGCATCTATCGCCAAACTCACCAAGCCTAATGCTGGTGCGAGGCTGGCTGATATAATTGTCGATGAGTGTTTGAGAATTAAAAACACCTAATCACAGAAAAAAACTTGGTTTTAATCACGTAATCAAGTCTATCAGAGCCTTTGATAGCGACCAATTTATCTAAATCTTTTGTCTTAAAGACTAGATATTTTTCCCCAGAACCTGTTTTAGAGGACTTGCTTAGAGTGCCATTAAAATATTTCTTTAGACGCCCTTCATTTAGGCGAACAACTTGTCGCTTACCATAAAACTCAAATCGCTCTGGTGGCATCCCATAACTCACCAAACTATCTTCGGGACTGAGTTTTTGGACAAACTCGCGAGTGCCAGAATCTCTAAAAAACGAAATTGGTTTTATAAAATTATCATTCACATAAACGAAGATTAGAGCATTAGCAAGCGCAAAACACAAAAACGAGTGGCGAACGGAAAAGCGCATGAGCAATATGATTGCAAGGACGCCAGAGACCAAAACCATAATTGAAGTAAATAAAATTTGTGGTCCAAAAGCCAATGGATCCACTTCCAAAAGTTTGGCCTTAAAAAAACTACAAATGAATAAAACTAAAATTCCGCTTAAAGAAAAAAGTGCTTGTCCTAATATTATTCCCATTTTTTTGGTTTTTATAACACTTAAGCCAAAAAACCATGCCCCGACTAGTAAACTAGCTGGCGCAAAAACCCCGATTATATAGGTCGTAAGCTTAGTTTTAGCAAAACTAAAAAACAAAAAGATCACAGCAAACCACAAACAACAAAAAACTAATAAATCATTTCTAGCGCCCAAATTAGGATTTTTAGATCCAGATTTTAACTCCGAAAAAACAAAACCCAAAGTCTGCGGAAAAAAATAAATCCAGGGAATAAAACCCACCATAAACACCGGCAAATAATAAAACCAAGGCGCTGAGTGCCCAGTCTTAACAGCAAGAAACCTATCTATATTCTCTTGGAAAAAAAATCTTCTAGTAAACTCGCCATCAGTTGCCATATGCACAGCCAAAAACCAAGGCACAACCAAAACCAAAAAAATCGCTAGGGTCTGCAAAAGCTCTCGCCAAAAGGCTTTTAGGAAGCATACGAATTTTAGCTGAACTACTAAAAAAACCAAAAATACTAAACCCGGCAATGCAAGCGCAACAGGACCCTTGGCTAAACAACCAAGACCACTAAACACTCCCGCCAAAAACAAAAAGTTTCGCGCTTTTGTCAATCCCTGCGCGCGCGCGGAATCTCCAGCGCGCGCTAAATCTTCAGCGCCCGCCGAAACACCAGCGCTCGCCGAAACATCCGAGCTCGCCGAAACACCAGCGCGCGCTAAATCTTCAGCACGCCAAAAAACATAAGTAAAAAAGAGACATATCAAAGTAGCTGTAATAAAAGCATTTAAAGTCATGTCGGTGATTGATAGTTTTGACACTACCGCAAACTCAATGCTAGTAAGGGTTACAAGACCAGCAAACAACCCAAAACCAAAATACTCCGCCAGCAAAAAAACCATCGCCACCGTAAAAGTGCCCATAAAAACCGAGGGCAAGCGAGCAGATAATTCAGAAAAACCCAAAACTTTAAAAGCCAAAATTTCTAACCAATAAAAAAATATTGGTTTTTCTGGTCTTAGAACATAATTACAAAAAGGGCTTATATAATCGTTTCTCTCTATCATTTCGCGCGCTGTTTCGGCGTAGCGCACCTCATCAAGACTAAAAAGCGGGTAGCTATGAGTCCCATATATCAAAAATAAAAAAGCAAAAACCACCAAGCCCAAAAACTTATCACTAAAAATCTTGTCTCTAAACGAAAATTGCATCCGCTTAATATTATAGTTTACGAAACAACTCACTGGTTGAGCCACTCAAAACCCAGCGACCCAATGTTTAAGGATTCGCTGAAAAACGAAGTTTTGATGCGGAATCCGCCTAACAAAAATATTAAGGATCCACTCCCTGAGCCAAGATCCCTTCTTGGCTCAGGGTTGGAAAATCGACGAAGTCGCATTTTTCAGTGGATCCTTAAAATACTGCTACTGGTGTTCTTTGTCTTAGGCTGACAGCCTCTTTATAAGGCATGCGTACTATCGCTGTAGACCAGTCAGAACCCAAATCTTGACTGAGTTTTACAAAAACATTCTCTCCGCCACCATGAGCATGATCAGTAGGTTTTATCTGATTTGCGTTAAATTCTTTTTTGGAATTATTCCAAGCACGACTAGAAAACTCCAAAGCCTCTGGATGCCCCTTATAGTAAGCTTCTTGGACGATCATCTCGAACTCTCTATCTGGAGTAATAAAAGTAAGAGTATCACCCTTGTCAAAACGATTTTTTACTTCCAGCTCAGCGACTTGGGTTGAGGGATCATAATTAACCACACGACAAGCATATAAATGAGTCTGCACGCAGTGAGAACGCTCCAGCTCTTGAGCCGCCGCTCGCGCGTTGCGCGCATAAAATCCAGGGATAAAACCACGATTAGCAGTAGTGCTGACCTCAGCTAGCATCCAGTCTCTGAGCTCTTTTGGCAGAGGTTTACCGTCAGCCATCGCATCAAGACCACGTCTATAAGCGCGCGCCACCAAGGAAGCATAATATTCAGTTTTGTTGCGCCCCTCGACTTTAAAACTTATAACTCCAGCATCTCGAAGTTGGGCCATGTAATCGATCGCGCAGAGATCTTTTGAGTTCATGATATAAGTGCCGTACTCATCTTCATCAACAGGCATCATCTCACCAGGACGCTCACGCTCTTCCAAGTAAAAATCGCCATCTAGCGGAATATAATCTGTGACCACATCATCGCCGGGTTTATCATTAACATTGACTTTGAAGCCCCAACGACAAGTGTGCGAGCAAGTACCTTGATTGGCATCACGGTAGCTCAAATAATTTGACAAAAGGCATCTTCCAGAATAAGCCATGCAAATAGAGCCATGGACAAAAGCCTCCAGCTCAAGATCAGGCACGTTTTCGTGAATCTCGCGAATCTCATCGATGTTCAATTCGCGCGCCAGAATCACTCTCTTGACGCCATAGTCACGCCAGAACTTCGCCTGCGCCCAGTTAGTATTATTCGCTTGAGTCGACAAGTGAATCACCGCATCAGGGAATTTCTCCTTAGTCAAAGCGATCAGCCCTGGATCAGTCATAATAAAAGCATCGGGCTTAAAAGACATCATCTCTTCCATCGCCGACATAAAACCATTGATCTTGTTATTATGCGCGTAGATATTGCAAGTGAGATAGATTTTTTTGCCCCGCGCGTGCACAAAATCCACAGCCTGCTGAACAAGCTCCCCATCAAAAAACTCATTTTCGCGCGCCCTCAAACTATATCTGGGGACCCCTGCATAAACCGCATCAGCTCCGTAAGCAATCGCGTATTTGATTTTATCCAAGCTACCGCCTGGCATTAATAACTCTAATTCTGTATTCATATTATTTTCCTTGTTCCAAGCAAAGACAGTAAAATTATATCATTTGAAAAATGTAGGAATAGCGGTATTTGTTAATTAAAATAATTATCTAAAAAAGACAGCTTAAAATAAAAATTTGCCAAGTAAGTGGCGAATGTAAAAAAAAATATAGCGAGATTATTTCGCGAAAATTATAAGTAAATAGGAGATTTAAAAATAGAAATTTGGCGAGCGTCAACTTAGCCACAAGCTAAGCGAATTAACTCTTGCAGGAACTCAAAAAATTCTCGATTCCCTGCTTGGAAGGAATAACCGCGCCCAGAAAGCATAGAAACTCCCGCCAAATTCATACTCGTTTAATCTTAGTGACCTGCAGCGTGAGCTTCTGGAGCAGCTTCAGCAGTTGCTTCTGCTGGAGTTTCTGTTTCCATTTCTTGGCTTTGAACTTCTGTAGTTTCCTCAGTAGCTGCTTCATCTTTCGGTGGGCAGGTTTTGTTCATTGCGCAAGAAGCCATTACAGCTGGCATCAAGATTACTAATAACGATAACAATAGTTTATTCATGAGTGAGATTCTATCACCTAGTTAAATTTTCGTCCAAAAATTTAAGCTAGAATTTATAAAATCTTTCTGAAACTTGTTATTCTTGAAATAATAAAACGCTTATCTAGAACGGATTTCCTGCGAGCATTATCTAAAATCGAAAGGTCTAAGTTTTACAAAACCAGCTTGCATACTGACATTTCGTAGTCCAGCCTTAGCGCCGCCAGTAGCCACCTTGGCGGTTCTGGATCCCACAAAACCCAATAACTTAAACGGCAAGACAACAGGCTTAAAAACTATAGCCATAAAACCATAAACCAATAACGGATAATATTTTTTCATTCCCCACACCCTAATGAAGCTTATCGGCCAAAAAATCTAGATCTAAAGACCTAGGTGCAAAATTTAATATTTGAAATGAGGTTTTGTGGTGGAATCCGCCTAACAAGAATATTAAGGACTCACTCCCTGAGCCAAGATTTTCTCTTGGCTCAGGGTTGAAAAATCGACGAAGTCGCATTTTTCAGTGGATCCTTAATAAAATGGAGCGGAAGACGGGACTCGAACCCGCAACAGCTTGCTTGGAAGGCAAGTACTCTACCAATTGAGCTACTTCCGCATGGTCTTTATGATCTTATCACCAATTATGGGACATTGTCTACGAATTACGCAAAAATCTAGATAATTGCCAGGAAGGGGAAGTTTCCAAGCAGGACAACCGCTTATCTTGAAAACAATGTGTATTCGTAGACAATGTCTACGAATTACGCAAAAATCTAGATAATTGCCAGGAAACTAAGCCGTAGGGCCAAGCATATCTTCCGCTCTTACCCACTGATCGAATTGCTCTGTGGTGAGCAAGCCAAGCTCAATAGCGGATTGGCGCAAAGTGAGACCATTTGCGTGCGCGTTTTTAGCGATCTTGGCGGCTTTATCATAGCCAATGTGCTTATTGAGAGCTGTTACAAGCATGAGAGAATTTTCTAGATTCTTCTTGCAGTTCTCTTCATTAGCCTCAATACCAATCACACAGTTCTCTGTAAAGCTTTCGCAAGCATCAGCAAGCAACCTTGCTGAATTCATGTAATTAAAAATTATCAATGGCTTAAAAACATTCAGCTCAAAATGTCCGTTAGAACCGCCGATATTAACTGCCACATCATTACCCATCACTTGGGCGCAGACCATAGTCATAGCCTCGCTTTGAGTAGGATTCACCTTGCCAGGCATAATTGATGAACCAGGTTCGTTTTCGGGTAAATTTAGCTCACCGATTCCGCACCGTGGTCCAGAACCCAGTAGGCGAATGTCATTTGCGATCTTCATCAAACTAACAGCGATAGTCTTCAGCGCGCCATGTGCCATCACGAGAGCGTCGTGAGCGGCTAGAGATTCAAATTTATTTGGAGCAGTTTTAAATTTAAAACCAGTAATTTCAGAAATTTTTTCTGCGACTTTTACAGCGAATTGTGGATGAGTGTTCAAACCCGTTCCTACAGCGGTTCCGCCCAGAGCAAGCTCCATCAAATCTGGTAAAACCATATCTAAGCGAGAAATTGATTTTATGAGCTGTTGCGTGTAACCAGAAAATTCCTGCCCGAGAGTAAGCGGCGTTGCGTCCATAAGATGAGTGCGTCCGATTTTTACAATATTTTCAAAAGCCACAGATTTGGCATTTAGAGCGTCTTTCAGGCGAGAAACCGCTGGCACTAATCTAGAAAGTGTATAAGTCGCAGAAGCGATATGCATCGCTGTCGGAAAAGTATCGTTAGATGACTGTGACATATTTACATCGTCATTAGGGTGAATTGGATTTTTTGAACCCATCACACCACCAGCAAGCTCAATGGCTCTATTGGCGATGACCTCATTGACATTCATGTTAGATTGAGTCCCTGAACCAGTTTGCCAAACCACTAGCGGGAAGTGATCATCAAGCTTGCCGTCAATTACATCGTCGCAAGCTTTAGCGATTAGCTCTGCTTTATTGGGATCTAGAAGACCGAGATCAGCATTTACCAATGCACCAGCCTTTTTGAGCACTCCAAAAGCTCTAATTAACTCAACTGGCATTTTATCCTTGCCGATTTTAAAATTCATCAACGAGCGCGCTGTTTGACACCCGTAATATTTATCCATGGGGACCTTCATCTCGCCCATAGTGTCTTTTTCGATGCGGAAGTCAGTGATTGTTTCTGTCATATTTTTAGATTAACAGTTTTTTGAGCTCTAGGCAGTGGTGATGGAAAGTGAGATATTATTTAGAATTTTGAATAATTCGTAGACAATGTCTTGTGCTATAATATATAAAGACATTAATCATAGCTTAAAAAATTAATGGAAATAAAGCAAGCACTACCTCTTAATTTAGGGCCGTATCAAGATTTTGATCAGCTCAATACCGATCAAGAAAAATCTTACGCAAGTAGTGAAGGACTTCCAGCAAGTCCTAGAAGAAATCTTCACGAAGCCACCGCGCCCACTCCCGCTT
>JBEAYS010000077.1:0-15442 GCA_041170505.1 Cyanobacteriota bacterium | reverse complement strand
ACTCAGCTCCAAGAAGCACTTCCCAAGCCAGATAGCGATACGATCCGTTTCATTAATCAGGTTAGCGATATTGATGATTTTGTCGAATACATAAAAAGTACACAAGAAGATAAAGAAGTTCAGCACATTCTTGTCGATGCTTTATTGGGGATCGGCATAAAAGGTGAGGCTCAAGGCTTAACAGCAGAAATGATTCTCGCCATAAATTCCCTAAAGCACCAAATCCCCTTAATCACTGTCCTAGCCTGCGATTGCCCTAGCGGAATAGATCTCGACTCGGGTCTTGTTAATGACATGATTATAAAAGCAGACCACACAGTCACTATGGGTTTTATGAAACTCGCTTCTTGTTTTTATCCTGCTAAATATTTTTTTGGTACTCAATCAATCAAGCCTCTTCCTTATACAGAATACATTTGCAAGCAAGAACATCAATCTCGGATATTTAAACTCACTCATGATGATCTTAAAGAACTTCTACCGCCTCGCAACCAAGAAGG
Organism: Cyanobacteriota bacterium; assembly: GCA_041170505.1. GTDB lineage: Bacteria > Cyanobacteriota > Vampirovibrionia > LMEP-6097 > LMEP-6097 > JBEAYS01. The sequence goes on along the minus strand of JBEAYS010000077.1, from coordinate 14,942 downwards.
CTCTAAATATAATCACGGCACAGCAACAATTATCGCAGGCTCCGCCAACATGCCTGGAGCTGGCTTCCTGACTGGGTTATCAGCCATGCGCTCAGGACTAGGACTAGTGCATTTATACAGCGAGCCGGAATCCAAAACAATCATAGCCAGCCAATTGCCAGAAATCATCACTCATGACCTAAAAGACCTAAATCAAAAAACCATCACAGATATAACGACTATAGGACCCGGTCTAGGACGAGATCATGTCACTTTAATACGTGAATTAGTAATCAATAGTAACGAACCAATAATTCTAGATGCCGATGGCATCAATGCTTTTAAAGGTGAAACCGAACTTTTAAAAAAGCACAAAGCCCCCTTAATCATCACACCTCACCTTAAAGAATACTCTCGATTATTCCCTGATGATTCGATTGAAACCCTTTTGCCAATTGAAAAAATCATGGTCCTAAAGAAAAGAGCTCTTGAATTAAACGCAACGATACTGCTAAAAGGTCCTACTACAATTATCGTAGATCCTGACGGCGATTGCTTTTTAAATGATAACGGCAATTCCGCGCTAGCGAGAGCCGGGTCAGGAGATGTGTTAACAGGCATAATAACTGGAATTTCAGCCCAATTTCTTCACTCTAAAAAACTTTATTACAAAAACTTATTAACGGATTCGGCAATTATATCTGCTTATTTACATGGTTTTGCTGGCAGACTTGCAAGTGACAATCTAACAGAATATTCTGTTATGGCAAGAGATATTATAATGAATCTTCCTCAGACTTTTGCTAAATCGGTTAAAGCTTTTCGTTGATCTTTTTCTTGGAGGGCTTCTGTATTCCATCCTTGCTCTTCGACACGCAGTTCACCTAATAAAGCCCTGGCTTGATAAAGCATGTGTCTAATGATGTCTTGTTCAGGTAATTCGTTTTTAAAATTTAAAACAGTACCTCTTTTATCAGAAAGATATGCTTTGACACCTTCCTCAAAAGATGCACCGAGATAATTGCCTCCAGATACACTGTTATAAATACTCTGAATATCACCTACTAAATCACCAACAGAGCGATTGGCACTTGTCCTAGGAGCACCTAAAATTGCCATTTGCAATTCCATTTCAAGTTGGCCGATAATTTGTTGCTGGACATCAATCTGGCTTCGTATTTTTGCTAATTGTGTTGTTGAGTTTATTGCGGCCATTTTATTATCTCCAAAATCCCCTTCCCCGAGATACCTCTAAAAATCAAATTTCAATTAAAATCTAGTTAAGAATCTACAGAAAAATGAGAATTATCTAAATTTCTACAATATTTTTCCAAAAAAACTGGGTGTTTCTAACTAATTCTTAGAAAAGCTTCTATAAATTCGTCTAAATCACCGTCTAAAACAGCCTGAGTATCCCTTGTTTCATGCTTAGTGCGGACATCTTTTACCCTACCTTCATCAAGAATATATGAGCGAATAGCGTTACCCCACGAAGCTTGGGCCACTTGGCCCTTGAGCTCGGCCAATTTTTTTTTGTGTTCTTCTTCTTTTATAGCAAGTAACTTAGAGCGAATCAATTCAAGAGCTAGAGATTTATTTTGGAGCTGACTACGCTCTTGCATACACTTAACAACAATACCTGAAGGAATGTGCTTGACTCTAACTGCCGTTTCTACTTTGTTTACATTCTGACCACCAGCGCCGCCAGATCTCATCGTCTCAATTTCAAGATCTTTATCTTCTAACACAATTAGTTTTTCAAGGTCAGGAATTACTGGCGTCACCTCAACCCCTGCAAAACTAGTCTGCCTGCTATCTGCAGATGATTTAAATGGCGACTTACGCACAAGACGATGTACGCCTTTTTCAGCACTTAAATAACCATACGCAAAAGGTCCAGAGATTTTTATGGTGGCGGATTTTATTCCAGCCTCTTCCCCTGCAGATTTTTCAAGAAGCTGAACTTTAAAAGATTTAAAATTCTCTGCCCATCTGGTATACATCCTTAGCAATATCTCAGCCCAATCCATAGCATCAGTACCACCCGCACCAGCATTAATAGTGAGTATCGCATCTGAATTATCATAAGGACCAGAAAGCATTTTTTGAAAGTCATATGTCCTAAATTCTTTAATTAAACGATCATATTCAGACTGGATTTCTTCTTGAAATGCTAATTGTTCATTAGGCGCAAGCTCAGTAAGCATCCGCTCTAGATCAATCAAGTCATTGACTCTTTTGTGCCAGTTGTTAAATTTTTCTAGTTCTTGTTTTTTATAGCTTAATGACTGTGACTTTGTTTGAGCAGAATTAGGATCATCCCAAAAGCCTGGATTAGACATTTCTGATTCTAAATTTTTAATTTCTTTTTCTATTTCAGGTAAGTCAAAGATACTCCTTGATTGAGCTGTATCTGTTGACCAGCTCTTTAAGGTTATAATTAAATTCAGGATTAAGAGTCACAAAGAGAATTGTAACATCAAACAAACCAGGATAAGACTTAATAAATATCTAGCATCTTTAGGGATCGGCTCCCGAAGAGAGATTGATGAATTCATTAAATCGGGTAAAGTCTTAGTAAACAAAAAACCTGCCGCACTTGGAGATCAAGTCCAGGAAGGCGATGTAATTAATTTTAATAATAAAAAATATATCTGCTCGACCAGTGAAAAAAAAGATTGCTTATATCTAGCTTTTTATAAGCCTAAAGGAGTAATTTCTACTTGTGATGACTCTGTCTCAAACAATATAATTAGTTTTATTGAACAAAAAGCTCGCGAGTCAGATTCTGCCATCCTTGACGAGATTTTAAGCACACGCATTTATCCAATTGGTCGCCTAGACAAGAATTCAGAGGGTCTGATGATTTTGACGAATGATGGCAAGCTTACTAATTTACTCACTCACCCTAAATATCAGCACGAAAAAGAGTATATAGTCCGCTGTCAAAAACCAATCAGCAAAAATTTTATAAATAAATTTTCAAGCGGCGTAGAAATTGAAATCAATGATAAAGATCAAAACATTAAAATCGCTCGCACAAAACCCTGCAAAACAGTTCAACTCTCAGATCATGAATTCCAAACTATACTTCAACAGGGCTACAACCGCCAGATTCGTAAAATGGTCGAAAAACTCGGTAATAAAGTTACAAAACTCAAAAGAATTCGTATTGCAAGCGTATCAATACAAGATAATCTAATCAACCCCTATCCAGCTAATATAATAACTGTCTTAAGACTAAAAGAAGGCGCCTTTAAAAAGCTAAAATATAGCGTGAGACTGTTTAAGAACTATGATGGATCCTGATTTTAATTTTAATTTTGCAGAAAGATTTCTAAATCGCAAATTTTTAATTCGCGTACTTACCATTATTGCAATAATTTTTATCATTTTTCCTTTGAGCCTGAGAATTATACTTCCAGTATTCAATAGAATTCTTGGTGCCCCAGATCTAAAAATCCTTGAGGATTATCATCCTATTGGAAGTATTGAGATCTATGATTACGAAGATAATTTTGTAGGCGTTTTACAAGGTAAAGAAGACCGACAAGTAGTCAAGCTTAATCAAATCTCAGATTACGCTAAGCAAGCAGTCTTAGCAGCAGAAGATAGTGACTTTTATCACCATAGCGGTTTTAGTATGACTTCTATTTTAAGAGCGATGGCCGCTAACTTAAAAGCCGGTCGTGTAGTTCAGGGTGGAAGTACCATTTCCCAGCAAATGGTAAAAAATCTTTTTATTAAAGAAGACGAAAGATATAAAAGAACAATTTTTAGAAAAGTTTTGGAGCTATTGATTGCTTTTGAAGTAGAAGCAAAATATCCCAAGGATAAAATTTTAGAGATCTATCTCAATCAAGTATATTTTGGTAACCTCGCTTATGGTATCGAGAGAGCCGCTCAGCGCTACTTTAGCAAACCCGCTTCTAGACTGAATATTCAAGAATCTGCTTTTTTAGCGGGCTTACTTACTGCTCCTAGCTACCTTGCTAAAAACAAAGACAAAGCTATCGAAAGACAACACTATGTACTTAAAAAAATGTTTGAGAATGGCTACATTAATAAGCAAGAATACGACAAAGCCATGAAAACAAAATTAGAATTTAGATACTCAAAAGGTAATCTATCTCTATATCCATATTATTTTAGTTATGTCGAACAAGAACTCACCAAAAGATATAGCCGTAGTGATCTTAAGTCACTAGGGTTAAGAGTTTATACAGGCTTGGATCCAGTTGCTCAGGGGCTAGCAGAAGAGACTTTAGATCTTGGTATTAAAAATGCCGCTAGTGGAATCAATCAGGGAGCTATTATTACTCTGGATGTAGCTACCGGAGAAATTCGCGCTGTTGTGGGCGGAGTAGGAGATTACTGGAGACACCAATTTAACAGAGCTACTAATCCTCATACTATTGGTAGTGCGATTAAACCTTTTGTTTACCTCACAGCTTTCATGCAGGGGATTATTGACCCTAGTACGATAATTGATGATACTCCGCTGTCTATTAGAGACGATGGAAGCCCAGGTGGCTATTGGGTTCCACAGAATTTTGATGATGAATATCATGGACCAATTACTGCAAAAGCCGCTCTGGTTTTTTCTCGTAACGTCCCAGCTGTTAGAGTAGCTCTTAAAACTGGCGTGAAGAACATCATAGAAACCGCGAGAGAAGCAGGTATCAGATCGCCAATGATCAATGTCCCATCTTTTGCACTTGGTGCTATGGCATTTAGTCCTCTTGAAGTAGCTAATGCGTACTCAACAATAGCTCGAGGCGGAACTTATATCGAGCCTATTCTCATCAGAAAAATAACTGATCGTAAAGGTAATGTACTTGAAGTAAACACGCCATCACCAAAAGGTAGATTACCAGAGATGCATGTTGCCCAATTGGTGGGCATCCTGGAGGATGTTGTAAATTTTGGTACAGGTGCAGGAGCTAAGCTGCCAGATCGTCCTGTTGCTGGTAAGACTGGTACAGCTGATGGTAGTAGAGATATTTGGTTCGTGGGCTTCACTACTGATTACGTAACGGCTGTTTGGTGCGGTAACGAAAAAAACCTTGAAGTTGGCTCCAGATACGCTACTGGTGGAAGTACACCAGCTTGGGTTTGGAAAGAATATATGTCTAAGTATTATGAGCTTAGACCAAAACCGCCAAGACCATTTAGTTTTAATGTTGATTACAAGTTACTCGCCATCGACCCTTTGACAGGTTTACTAGCGACTGAATATACTCCTAACCCTGTTTACAAGCGTTTTGCGCCTGGCACAGAGCCAACTGAATCAGCTCCAGTACCGGAAGTAGATGAAATAAAATCGCGTGAAAAACCAAAAGAAATAACGGTAGGTCAAGCTAGCTCTAATGAAGACAGGCGCTTACGCACAGCTTCTGAAATTAAACAAAAAGAGGAAAATCCGCAAAAACCAATGCCAAAGATCGATGTAAGACCTAAACCCAAGCAATTTAAAATACTTAGCACCCAAGATGACACAGAGGAAACTATAAATGAAAAACAACAACCAAAAACCACGCCGATACCAAAACCAAAAAGCCCCGAAGGAATCACCTCGGAGTCAAGAACAGAAATCGGAGGATAGACGTAATCCCCAAAAAGACTCGCGTAGCTCTAAATATCCAAAAGCTTCTAGGTTCTCAAAAGATTCTCGAAGCTTCAAAGACTCAAGATTCTCAATAGATGATAAAGACTCGAGATCTTCAAGATTTTCTAGAGACGATAAAGACTCAAGATCTTCAAGATTTTCTAGAGACGATAAAGACTCAAAAAAGGAAAGAAGCTCTAGATACTCTAAAGAGGCAAGAGACTTTAAAAGCTCGAGATTTTCTAAAAATCCGAGAGACACAAAAAAACTATTTGTAAAAAAAGATTTCACCCCAAGAGACTCACAAAGCTCAAACCCGCCTGAAAACAAGGTTTTTGGTAAAAATGCTGTTATTGAATGTCTAAATTCAGATATATCTGTTAATAAAATTTGGCTACTAAATGTCCACAATCCAAAGCTAAAAGAAATTGAAACTCTTGCTCGCAATAAAAAAATCCCTGTTATTAGAAGTCCCCGCCAAGAGTTAGAGAGACTAGCTCAAGGAGAAGATCATAGATCAGTTGTTGCTGAAATTTGTCCTGTAAAAATCTATGATGAAGATTTTCTTTACCAAAAAAACAACCAAGAAAAATTCAAAAAAATTATTATTGCTGTTAATATTGAAGATCCTCATAATCTTGGGGCCATTTTAAGATCAGCCATGGCCTTTGGTGTAGATGCTTTGATTTTTACCGCTAGAAAATCGACTCAAATAACGAGCACTGTTATTTCAAGTAGTGCCGGAGCGGCTTTAAAAATACCTCTAGTGAGAATAGGTAATACAACAGATTCGGTATTACGCTTAAAAGAGCATGGTTATTGGATTTATGGAACCTGTGTTGATCAAGATAAGACCACTTCTCTAAATAAAATTTCTTTTCATGATAGATCAGTAGTCTTAGTTGGGAATGAAGGTAAAGGATTGAGTGATAAGGTATTAAAACACTGCGATTACTCAGTCTATATACCCGTGGAATTTAATAGTTTGAATGTTTCAGTTGCTACTGGAATTGTTCTCTATCAAATGTCTATATCTAAACCCTAATAATGGACTTTAAAGACTATTATAAAACACTAGGTGTGGATCGTGATGCCGATGAAAAGGCTGTTAAAAGCGCGTTTAAAAAGCTTGCTAAACAATACCATCCTGACTCAGAGACAGGCTCTGAAGAAAAGTTCAAAGAATTACACGAAGCATATGAAGTTTTAAAAGATAAAAACAAACGTAGTCGTTATGACTATGTCTATGCCAATATGGGTCCCGAAGCTAAGGCATATACTAGTCGAACACAGTCTTTTAAGCAAGAGAAAATGTACTCTAATTATGACTCTTTTTCAGAGTTTTATAAACAAAAAGAAAGGGATCTCAGGGCCCGACAAGCGGCTCAGAAAAAAAATTCTTCTAAGCCTTATCCCCAAGAACAAAAACCAGAGGGTAATTTTAGTGATTTTTTTGAAATGTTTTTTGGTAAACAGAAAGAAAAGCAAGAGCTCAAAGTTCAGGAAGGTGAAGATTATGAAATGGAGTTAGAACTGAGTTTAGAAGATGCTTATCATGGAGCCATGAGAAAAATTGAAATCACTGGCAATAATAAAAATATTCGCAGATTGGAAGTAATTATACCTGCTGGTATTCGTAATGGTACAAAAATCAAAGTAGCAAATGAAGGTAAACCAGGAAAAAATGGTGGTAAGAATGGAGATCTTTATTTGAAGGTAAAAATCAAAGAGCATGATTATTTCTGGTTAGACGGGGAGGATGTTCATTGTGAAATCAAAATTGAACCTTGTGAAGCGGTGTTGGGTTGCTCGAAGCGCATACCTACCCTTGATGAAATCGTAGAACTTGTTATTCCACCAAATTCCCATAATGGCAGAGTTTTAAGGTTGCGCACTAAAGGTTTGAAAAATCCCAAAGGCGAATCTTTGGGTGATCAATATGTTCATATTATTATTGACATAGGTGAAAATTTAACCAATGAAGAACTTATTACTTATAAATATTTAAAAGATCTAAAAGATAAACGTTAAATATATGAAATCAAAAGCAAATACTACTAAACTTGATACATTTATTAAACAAGCACGAGAATTAATTCTTCAAAATTCATTTGAGGAGGCTAATAAGATTATTCAAACTATACTTGAGCTGGATTCTAACAATTTAGAATCTCTCTTCTTCAAAGGTTTTATCGAAAGTAATTCTAACAATTTGGAAACTGCAAAAAAATATCTATTAAAAGCACTCTCAATTAATCCTCAACATATCGCATCTATTAATGAAATCGCTCTTTTGTATGCTAGGGAATCAGATTTTGACCAAGCAATTATGTATTTTGAAAAGTTAGTAGTATTAGATCCTGGATATATCTCTTATTCTAATTTAGCTGATGTATATAATAAATCTAATCAAGATGAACTTGCCATTAGTACTTATCAAAAAGCTCTAGACTTCAATACTGATGATCCTTATATTTACAGTCCTCTGGGATATTTATATTTTCGCCAAGGAGATTATCAAAAAGCACTTGAAAATTTTTCTAAAGTAATTGCACTAAATCCCTCTCAGCGTGACGTAAATCTTTTTATTGGTGAAATTTACAATAAGTTTAATTACGTAGTCAAAGCTATTGAATTTTATAAAAGAGAAATTAGCTTTCATCCTGATAATGCTAATGCCTTTGCACAGTTAGGCTCTGCATTACAAAAAATTGGTTTTATTGAAGAATCGGTTATCAATTTTAAACAAGCTATAGAATTATTAAAGTTACAGAATTCGCCTAGTCTTCAATCCCAATATAATTTTTTGCTTTACTTGCTTAATCATTCTCCTTCAAGCTCGATGGAAGAAATATTGGAAATTGCTAAAAACTATTACAAAGATTGTTTTCCTGAAATTGCTCAGTCCCAAAATCCTCCCGTTCAATACCAACATAAACCAAAAGATTTTATAACTAATAAAAAAATCAAGGTGGGTTATATTTCTAAATATTTTTTTTCATTAACTGGAGAGCGTTGGATTTTAGATTTAATTCAACATCATGACAAAAGTAAATTTGAAATCTATATTTATCACGATAATATCAAACAAGACGAAACAACGAAAAGTTTTGAGGAATTTTCAGATAAGTTTACAAATGTATCGGAGTTGGACGATCTAAATCTTGCCAATCTAATCAGCTCAGATGGCATTGATATTATGGTAGATCTGCTTGGTCATATCAATGGTAATAGGCTATCAGCTTTTGTTTTCAAGCCAGCTCCAGTGCAGGTCAGTTGGTTTGGATATTTTGGAACTACAGGATTACCGCAAATGGATTATGTTATTGCAGATGCCCAGGTTGTAAAAATTAATGAATCTCATCATTTTGTTGAAAAAATATATCGTTTACCACATTCTTATTGTTATTTTAAACCTCCAAAAATTTCTTGTTCTATTGAAGAGCCTCCTATCCTTAAGAATGGCTATATAACTTTTGGTTGTCTAAGTAGATTTAATAAGATTAATAGTTATATTTTAGATATTTGGTCAAGGGTTCTAAATTCAGTCCCCAACTCAAAATTAATTCTTAAAGATAAAGTTTTAAAGGATAATGAATTTAGAACTTATTTGAAAAACTTTTTTGTTTCTAGGCATATTGGTGAAGATCGATTAATACTTGAAACTGACGAAAGTTTTGATCAATATTTTAATGCCTACAACCGAATTGATATAGTGCTTGATACTTTTCCTTATGGTGGTGGTACTACAACTATGCATGCGCTTCTTATGGGTGTACCTTGTATTTCATTAGAAGGATCTCGCTGGGTATCTCGTGGTGGTGGTCCTCTTTACAATAGACTAATAGAGCATTGTGAATTAATCGCTCAAACTGAAGAAGATTTTATTAAAATGGCTGTTAAACTGAGTCAAGATCGCGAAAAATTGATTTTCTACCGATCAGAGTTACCAAAAAAATTTCTTAGTTCGCCAGTCTGTGACCCGATTTCATATACTAAAAATCTTGAAGAAGCGTTTTTGAAAATTTGGCAAGAAAAGTGTACAACTTATTCTGAAGTATTGTGACGCTCTCTGTTACTCACAATTAAAGCTAATTGTTGATGAGAATCAAGAACGTTTATATTAAATTTTTGAGGATCAAGAATTATATCCATGTTTTCAAATTGTTTATCAAGATCAAGTACTCTTTTATTTTCTAATTTGTTTACAAGGTTGAACATGGATATCTCACCATTTTCATTATTGCCACATAGATACTTTTCCAAAATTTTTCCTTTATTGGAGCCTTCTACAACTGTATAATTATTAGTTTTTTCTAGTCTCAAGATTTCACCTTGTTTTTGATTACAATGAATTTAACACTTAGATATTAAGAAACAGTTATTAGCTTTTTCCATGATGGATTTGTGGTAACTAGAAGTTTTTAGGCGGAATACTTAATAGCTTCTTAATATATATATGTTTATATTTTAATAGACCTAAAATGGCTGTTATCAAACCTACTATTCAGAATACTCTTAGAGAGCTTATGACTAAGCCTTTTGTAGAACTTACCGAGGAGCAAAAAAATAAATTACTACAAAATGGCTTGATAACTCGTGAAAAGCTTTATGATCTTGAAAATAATATTACTTGGTTTGCTAATAAAGATAAAACTGAGGAGAAAAAAGAAAAAAAAACAGATGAAACATCTGCAAAACAAGTTGATCAAGTATGGCAAGATCAAATCTCTGCAAATCAGGATGAAAAATCAAATAATTCACTTACTGATAATCTTGAAATGAGAGTAAAACGGATCTTGAATAGTTTTTCTAATAATAAATCAAAATCAGGTCAAGATTCAGAATCTAACGATAACTATAAAAAATTAATAGATTTATTGAATAATCCAGATTTCTTAAATTTTTTAGTAAATGATCCAGATGGATTAAATATGTTCAATGAGATGATGGAAGCGATCAAGTCTGATCCTTTCAATCTTACAGCAAATGGAATAAACTTTAAGCCTGACGAATATGAGATATTTAGAAAGCTTGAAACTACTAGTACCACATCAATGATAAAAGCTTCTCTGGGAGACGATCTCAATTCAGCTCTTGAATCAGTTGCAAAAAATAATCAATATAATCAAGCGTTACTAACGGCACTTACAGAACAAGCTATTGTAACACCCAATATTCAAAATATTCTTAATGATACCAAATTATCTAATTTAGAAAAATTATCACTAGTCGCAAAAGAAACAGGTGATTTTGTAAGAACTAATATGGCGATATTAGGAGCAGCAGTTGATAATCATGGTAAATTAATTCCAGGATTGATAGGTTCTGAAGCAATTACTATAGTTTTTGGAAATTCGGAATCTCCTCGGCAAGCCTTTGTTGGTAATGGAGGGATATTTGATTCATTAAAAGGACCTGCAAACAAAGATAGAAAATTTGCTTACTTTGATATTAGTGATCCGAACTCTGCTTCAGCAAAGCTAGCTCAGGCAATGGGGATTACTCTTGAACCTGGTACTAATTCTAAGGCGGCAGTTATTACCCGTGATGGTTTGAAAACAATTGATACTAGTCAGATATCTAACAAAGAAAGTTTTCAAATAATTCTTGATAAAGCAATTCAGGGTGATGTTCAAAAACAATGGGTAAATCCCTCCGATCATCTATCTCAAAATTCTCAATCTCATGAAATGTTTTTGAAATTGTTGAATGGTCAAGCAAAAACATTAGATATAAGTGCTGGCTCAAAGGACAACAAAACATCTCAGGCATTTGCAAACATATATGCAAAATTAATTTTAGAGAAATTCAAAGCAGGCAAAGACGAATCAATCAAAGGTTTAAAAGGTCCGGAGGGATCATTGGCCGCTTTTGCTGATAGAATAGAGCAAAGATTTAGAAAATCTGAAAAAAGTGGGCTTAAGCATGATCGTAATAGTCTTGATGATACTCTTACTAAGTTTTCTGGTCTTGATAGAGCTAAAGTTGCTGAGCTCAAATCATCTCTTTCTGGCGCTGGAATAAAACTTGATGCGATGACAACGTCCGTTTTAGTACAGGCAGGTATCACAAATGCTTCGCAAATAGACTCTAAGCAACTTACTATAATTCGTGATTTTCAAACAGCCCAAACAATGTCCGGTAAAAATTCATTTTCGTGGTATGAACAAAAATTGAATGAATATGTTCAAAAAGGCATTCTTCCTGATTATGTACTCAAACATAAATCAATGGCAGAGCAAATTATGAATATTAAAAAGAATGATGGCTCTACTGATAATATGAGTGCTTTTAATATTTTAGGGAGTGTGGCTTCAATTGCTCATATACTAGAAAATCCAAAAACAGCATATGAAGATGGTGAGGGCATGTACGTTAGATCTACTATTGCTGATTCTAAAGATAATAATGGAGCTTTTGGTATGAATTCTGGTAACCATTATATGCGCGGTAATGAAGAATCGGCATTTTCGTTATTAGCATTCGGAAAAATTGGCAATATTTCTATATACAGCGGCAATGGCATGACTGACAAAGAGTTTACTGGAAGGGTAAATCGTTTATTGAGAGTTAATGATGGAAACTATTTAATAAACGATAATAGATCATTGGTTTCTAATAACGATAATGAGCGTGTTAGAGGTCTTGGATTAAAACATGTTAGCGAAGAAGGTCATGGTAATCAATCTGGTAATCATGGTGTAATAGGTAGTCTTGACTCTAGTGATACCTGGCGTTTTAAGGTTTATGCTTCGCTTGTTCGTGGTGACGTTTTTTCACTAAATTGTGTAGCATGTAGTAATCTTGGTGGTAATAATAGTTATGGACATGTAGTCCTTAATGAAATGGCTAAAGATCTAGGCAAGCATGTAAGATTATATGCTTTAGGTGCTGAGGTACCAACTCCACCTCAATTAGATAGACTTTTACACCTTAATGGACATATAGCACCTGCACTTTGTACTAATTCAGATCGACTAGTTGTTAATCAAGGACAAAGAGAGACTAGTTCTGATGATATGTTGGTATTATCAAATTACTCAAGAGACAGTTATAATATTAGTCGTGCCTCTGGTGAAGCCTCTGATAAACAGGAAAACAACCAATCTAAATTAGTTAGAACTTTTTTTTAATAACCCTTTGCGAATTTGCTTGTTCAGACAGCTTGTTATAACGACATCTTAATTTAAATTTGCATATATATATATAGACCAAAAATGTCTGCTATAAGAACATCAATTCAAAGAACCATTACAGACTTACTTGCTAGTCCTAATTTTTTGCTTACAGATGAAGAAAAACAAAAACTTCAAAGACTGGATATTGTACCTTTTTCTAAAGCTCAAATTGATCCCAATAAATACAAAAAAAATCAAAATCAGAATGAATCACAGTCTCCCAATCCATGGGATCAAATGATGAAGTACTCAGAAAATCAAACTGTCCAAAATCAGACAAATGAACCTAACCAGCAAGCAAGAAGAGCATTAGTTTATGCTTCAGTAAATCAAAAATCTGGAAATTCAAGTCTCGTTTCAAGAGATTCAAATAATCTAATTCAAGAAGTTAAAATCAATCCTAATGATCTAGTGAATGGTTATGATCCAACTAATGCAGGTTCTCATTCTGGTGACCCTGATGGCAATACAAATCCAGATATAGACACACAAGATCACGGTCAAGATAGTTTGCTAGCTTGGGCCCAGCAAAATGCTAAATCTTTAAATGATATTTCGCTAGCTGATAGGCTTGATCTAGTTAATAAGGCATCAAAATTTGAAAGAGACAAACTAAATCACTTCACTGATGGACAAGGCATTGCTCAGCTTGGTTCACATAATGGCACTGGTCTCGATCAGAGAAATTGGTTTACCTTAATGAGAATGCAGGGAGATCAATTTATCGGACTAGCTAAGGCTAAAGAGCCAAATCTCTCTGATCAAGGCGCTCGCGATAAGGCAAGAAGCTTGTTAATAAATAGAGTCAAAGATTATACCATCGCTGGAATTAGCGATGGTAATTTAATCGCTGTACTTATAGGTAAAGGTATGACTGCTCAGCAATGGAGAGAAAATCCTGAAGAACAAGCTCGTTATAATAGATACCAACAAGCCAAGTCCGGAGCTTACGGTTGGGATTCAATGATGAGAGACCTTCAGGATGTAGATATTGCATTTGTAGAGAAGTTTACTGGCATAGATAAAAGAAATGCTAACTTGTTTACCGAGAATCTCTTCTATGAAAGCTACGCTAATATTGATAAATTATCAAAAGACCTACATTACTTCCAGGATAAAGCACTGGGATTTAATTTGATTTTTGCTTGCGATGTTTCTCAAGATCATAACGGCGCTCTACATATGAATCAAGGCTCATTGACAGGACTTGCGGCTGATGATAGAAATCCTACCATCGTTATGAGTCCGCGTAACGATGAAGATATGATGAGAATGATTTTTAGATTATCATTTATTCCAAAAGATAAATCAGCAAACGGTAAAGAATGGCTAGGACGCGAGTTAAATAAAGATGAACAGAGTCTTATGAAAATGCTTGCTAATAATAGTCTATCAAGCGAAGAAAAAATCAGCAGATTTAATGAATATTTAGATAATAATGGATTAGAAAAAAATATCGGTGTTGCTAATTATATGCTAAAAGGCCACGGTTGGAGCGGCGGTATTGCCCTTCATGATAATGGTACTTATGATAACGAAGATAAAGGTATTATGGCTCTTATGGGACTTTCGATATCAGCTAATGTAGACCAAGCTAGAATACACCAGCAATCCTGCTCTACAGCTGAGGGTGGAGAAAGATCTAATATCGCAGTTGGTAATAATATTATGAATGATTTTGCTCCATCTACAACTAAAGTCGTGAGTGTGGGTGCTAGTGTTGTTGCCTGGAACGGTCAAGGTGATCATTACCAATACGCTAGTTGGATACATGGAAATATGGTCAACGAAGGTTTTATAACTTCAAAACAATATTATGAGCGCACGGGATTAAATGACAAAATACGACAAGAAGAAAAAGATGCTCTTAGCTTGTGGACTCGTAACGAAGATGGAATCACTGTCAAAAAATATGAAATAGTTTAGATTTAATCTGACACTTTAGGATAGGATAGTTGATGAGAGGGAGCTACGCTCCCTCTCATTGGCACAATTAAAGGAGTGTTAGAAATGACAAATACAGAAAAGAAAATCATAAAGCCGAAGTTAGGATTATTAGCTTTGGCAAAACAGCTTGGTAATGTTTCACAAGCTTGTAAAACGATGGGCTACAGTAGGGATAGCTTTTATCGTTTTAAAGAACTCTATGAAACTGGAGGGGAAGAAGCTCTTCA
>JBEAYS010000076.1:0-3597 GCA_041170505.1 Cyanobacteriota bacterium | reverse complement strand
GCTATGTTCCACAACCTTGTCATAGACAAGCATTCACTAGAAATCTTTAATTGCTAAAAAAGTGAAACCCTCTAAAATCAGCTCAGGATGAGGCTTGTGATTTTAAGGGGGGCAGTTCTAGAATTTTAAGTTTTTCTCACCCATACGCCTGAAAGCCTCTTGTATTCTTGGCACTTCAGTAGTCATAGCAATACGAAAGAACCCTTCTCCATGCTCCCCAAAAGCATTTCCGGGACTAACTACAATCCCACAATCATCCAAAAGCTTTTCGCAAAATTCAGCTGATGAACTAAAGCTTCTTGGAATTGGAGCCCAAACAAACATAGTCGATCTAGGAGCTTCTATGTCCCAACCCAGTGATCTCAAACCCTCTACAATAGCCAATCTACGAGAGTCGTAAACTTCTTGATTGCGCTTGGTGATTTCTGATTGTGGGATTTGTAAGCCTCTAATTCCAGCCTTTTGTATCGCTTTAAAAACACCAGAATCTACATTCGTTTTCACTTGAGATAAGGCTTTTATTGCTTGCTGATTACCTAAGACCCAGCCGATACGCCATCCTGTCATGTTATAGCTCTTGGAAAAAGAGTGAAACTCAATTGCTATCTCATCTGCGTTTTTAGCGTTAAATATCGACGGTGAGGTGTATCCTTCAAAATATATTTCCGAATATGACATATCATGCGCTAATAGAATACCGTATTTAGAGCAAAAATCTACAGCTTCTTGAAAAAATTCAACTGGCGCTGTTGCGCTGGTAGGATTATTCGGATAATTCAAAAACATGATTTTGGCCTTGTTGCGAATATCTACAGGTATCTTGTCAAAATCAGGCAGGAAGCTGTTTTCAGCTAATAAAGGCATCTTGTGAGGAATGCCGCCAGCAAATATGGTCCCAGTGTTATAAACAGGATAACCAGGATCTGGGATTAATGAGTAATCACCTGGATCTACAAAAGCCAAAAAAACATTGTGGATTGATTCTTTAGAGCCAATTGTAGATAGGCATTCAGAAACTGGATCGAATTCTCTGATTCCAAATCTATCAGCGGTCCATTTTACACAAGCCTTACGAAATTCAAGGGTCCCTGTATAAGGCGGGTAATCATGCGTGCTGGTATCATCAATAGCTAGGTGCATTTCATCGATAATTGGCTGCATTGTGCCTTTATCAGGGTCACCAATACCCATGTTGATTACATCTACACCGCGCGCTTTTGCTGCTGCTTTTTTCTCGTCGATTCTTGCAAATAAGTAAGGAGGTATCAAATCCAGTCTTTTTGATAATTTGAATTTTGTTTTTTGTTCTAAAGTTTTTTCAGTCATGAAGCCTATTTTAACACAGCTAGAACTGATCTCCTTAATTGTGCACTTAACTATAAATATCTATTTGGAGCTTTATGAATTCAATTTTTTTTAGAGTACTAAGGGTAGGATTTTTAAAACAGTAAATAAACATTTAGAGATCAGATTATTTTCTGATTCATGTGAAATTTAGGGGACCAGTTCTAAAAAACTAAACTAAGTATAAAAAACATTAGAGCTTCACCTATCTCAGATCCCGCTCCCAGACTGTCTCCGTTGTGACCTTTTAATTTGAATCTAAGCCAATAATAAATTAGAAATAAAGCTAATAACCAAGGTACGAAGATAAATTCACAAGTTATTAATTTACTGAGGGGCAACCAATGACAAATTAAAAACACCAGAGCTGCAAGTTTAAAGATGACAACATTAAAAACCACATCAATAACGGGTTTTTGCGAATCTTTAAAAATAGAGCCTACTTTGCCGGTTGTATTCATCGGATCATCTTTTTTTATCTGTAGAGCCATTATCACCACAAACATAGTCCTAGTGATTATTGGGGTAAGGAATAAAATAAAAGCAATTAAAAATAGATTACTTGAAAAATTTATATTAGCGAGGCATGTGATTTTTGTGATGATTACAGTCGCTCCTGCCATAGCTCCAAAAGCCCCTGTGTTACTATCTGTTAGTACTTTAACAATTTCTTCGCGAGTCTTTTTACTGGATGCAATCCCATCAAAGCTGTCCATTAAAGCATCCATATGCAAGCCTCCGCTCATAAATAAATTTGCTAAAACTATGGTTAAAGCCGTAATCCAAGGTTTTTCTAGAGGCAATAAAAGAAAAATCAATGCTAAATTTAATAACCCAAATATCAAGCCGCCCACTGCAAAATATTTTTGAGATCTTCCGATCTCATGGTTAGAAGCTTGTTCTTTTGGTGATACTGGTAATAAAGTAAGAAAGCTAAGAGCGAGGCGTATAAGTTTAAATTCGTGCTCAATCATGGGCGAAAAACGTCCTAGATTAATCTTATACCCATTTTTTTGAAAAAATAACTAATAACCTAGTGAAACTCGCATCCATCAAGGTATTTATTAAAAACAGTGACAAGGTGCTTGATTAATTTGTCATGCCCGTGTGACTCCACAGCCCCATCCGTTTGTAACCAAATAACAGCCGAACGTCCTTGGCTATTCATGGAGAATAATATACCGTGGTTTTGTCTTTGTTCTTGGCTAATGCTCTCCCCCTCTGCAGAAAACCAGGTTGTAAGCTTATCGCCATTAATTTTTAATTCAACGACTTTTTCGAGTCTTTTATTTGCGTCAAATAGATAGATTATTTCTGTGCCATCTGGCTTAAATTCGTGCATAGCAGGTAGTCCCTTGCTATCTTTTTCCATATGAAAAACTTTGGTCCCATCGGGATAATGCTCAATTGCTACATCAATACCTTCTAAATCTTTGGTAAAAATAATGTTATTACCATTAGAGTTTTTCAAAAAGCCTAGCTGCTTGCCTTCTCCGTCAGTAATGTAATTAATGTTATTAACTTCGGTATTAAAAATAAAACGGGATTCAATGGTTTCAATTTGCATCATAATTTGACCTTCAGATATATAAAGGGTTTTTGTGTAGCTTTCTTGATAGCATTTTTCAACTGCTCTCCTTAACTTTGCTTAAGGGCTGAAAAAGCCATATAAATCAAGTGTTTCTCAGTGTTTTACTAGCCCCCCCCACGGGCTTTTTAAAAAAATCAAGAAAAGTAAAGTCAGAATTCAATAAATATTAAGGTGTGAAAAGTTAAGAGGAGCAGTTCTTATGAGATGGTTTAGGATCCACATCAAAATTTAGTTTTAAGCGATTCCTTAACCTTTCAAAACACTAGTAATAAACCTTCTTTCAGAAAAAGTATTATCACTGAGTCCATAAATCCACTTTAAATAGTCTCTATGCTCTGGGCTTACTGTAGAACCCTTGAATTTACCCTGTTTATAAATAATTTTACTATCAGGCGTTTTTTCAAACCACTTGCCGATTATAGAGGTATCTCCTACAGTAAAATCGGCGACTTCTTTATCGCTTTTGCTAAAAAGCTCGGGGTAGATTTCTTTTTGTTTTTCTAGGATTGCTTTGGCGGCTCTGATGTCATGAATAGCGCTGTGAGCGTTGTCTAAATCCTGACCCACATAGAATTTATAAGCGTTTGAAAGCGTATGGGGATGCATTTTGCGGAAGATCCTGTAAGGGTCTATGAATATAAAGTCAGCCTCATCTAGTACGT
>JBEAYS010000075.1:0-7271 GCA_041170505.1 Cyanobacteriota bacterium | reverse complement strand
AAGAAAATTGGACAATCATTAGAGTATTTTTTGAGCTGGGGGATAATGCGGGTTAGCAGGTATTCAGGCGCCTGGGAGTTAGCAATCACGAATTTTATTTCTGAGCAAAACTGCCAAATCCGCTCATCTTGGATACTACTAGATTTTGAATAGAGCTCTTTAGGGCTAAAGCTGATCATCACCGAGGGCTTGAAGTCGCCTTTGGGATTGAATTCGATGGCTTTATGCTCGTAATCCTGGAATAAATCTCCCACGAACGCTCCTGTACCAGCGGTTTCTACCGAGACCTTAAAAGATTTATTTACCAGTGCGCTAATAAGAGTCGAGAGTTTTTGTTCGGTGGGCTCGCCGCCAGTGATTACGACCCTCTTGAGGAGCGGGTTTAGAGCCTCTAACTCTTTTATGATGCTTGCAGGATCAGAAGAATAAGAATTATTTTCGCGCTTTACCCAGGTTTCTTTTTCGTCACAAAAAAAACAATGCACTTGACAGCCTTGTAGCCTCACAAAAAAACTAGGCAAGCCCATATCCAGACCCTCACCTTGGACGGTCTGAAAAATCTCTGCGATTCTTAGAGTTTCTACTTGCTCCACAGCAAAAAATCATAACATAAAAGCCTGCTTTTAATCCTTGCTGAGCGGACTTGAGGCTTTCGCGTAAGTCATTAGTTAAGAAAAAAGCGCTCAGGCTTAATTCAACCACCCATATCTTTCCACTAGATTCAAGACCCTATTTCTAAGGGATCCTTAACCCCAGCCTCTCTAAAGCCGCGCGCCCTGAGCAAGCAAGCGTTACACTTACCGCATGGCGGCCGCTTGCCAGCATAGCAAGTGTGAGAAAGCGCTAGAGCCTCCATGCAGAGCTGGTTATAAGGCTCTGGTAGGCTAGTGGCCAGCTTGACTGCCCCGGCTTTATTGAGGTCCATAAGCGGGGTGTGGATTTGAAGTCCACGCGGGAATTTTTCTGGCGCGCCTTGTAACTCTGGCGCGTTCGGTGACTCCGGCGCGCCTTGTAACTCCGGCGCGTTCGGTGACTCAGGCGCTCGCCCTAGCAAACCTTGATTTAGAGCGGATTCCATAGCGTTAATAAAATCTTGCCTGCAATCATAATAGCCGCCATAATCTTCTTGGCAGACACCTATTACTATATGTGCGCAGTTTTTGGCGAGTGCGATATTACCCGCTATAGTCAAAAACAAAATATTCCTGCCTGGCACAAAAGTGTTTTGCAGACCGGGTTTGATCTGCTCGATATTCTCGTATAAATCTAATTTAGAGTCATGATCGGTAAGTGGACTTGATGATCTAAGTATGTTTGGGATTTTGATTAGATCAAAATCTACTCCAGCTAGTGCACAGATTTTTTTGGCTGAATCGAGCTCAGTGAGGTGTTTTTGGCCGTAATCAAAACTTATAGTGCTAACGCTTTTGAATTTGCTTAAAGCCCAAAACAAGCAAGTGGTGCTATCTTGCCCGCCTGAAAAAACTACTAGTGCTCTAGACTCAGACTCCAAGCTCACTCCTTGACAGTATTTAAACTAGTGGTAATTAGAGACTTATATAAATCTCTGTCACCAAGCTGAACAACTGGTCTGATAGCGATTCCACCTCTAGGCATAAAATCTCCAAACACTTGAATAAACTTGGGGTCTATAGCGTTTTTTAAGTCAGTAGCGATTTTGTTAATTACAAACTCATGGAAAATTCCGTGGTTTCTGAAGCTAAAAAGGTAGAGTTTAAGCGCTTTTGATTCAATTAGGTGATTTTTGGGTATATAAGTAATATAGAGTTTGGCAAAATCGGGCTGACCAGTTTTCGGACATAGGCATGTAAACTCGTGACAATCTAAATTTACCAAATAATCATTTTGCGGCCATTGATTAGGGATGGCCTCTAATTTAGCTTGCTCTGGGTTTTGTGGATAATTGATTTGGCTTGCGCCCAGTAACGATAAATCTGCTAAATAACCTTGGTCCATAAGTTTTTAAAATAGCATAATACAAAAGTTTTTTGTCATTGTGGATTTGAAGTATAAATTAGTAGCCTAGGTGTCGTCCGACTTTTTTGTCATCTTCGCTATCATTGTCTTGCCCAATTAATAATCCACTTTCTTCATAGAGCATACGTCCGTGATCGACGATATCTAGTTCATAAGTAATTCCATCTTCAATTTCATACTCAGCGACATCAAGTTTTTGCGTAGCATATTTTTCTAAGTCTTTAGGGTCGATCTCTAGATTGGCAATCTCGTCGGCAAGCCCTTCATCAGCGTATTTGTTGATGTTATAAATATATTTTTGGACACCGACGATATCTTTTTCAAGGTTGTAATTGAGTTGTTTGAGCTTGCTTAGTTCTTTTTCAAAATCCAAAACCCTAGAATCATTTCTAACTAAATCTCTAAGATCTCCTCCAGCTACATCAATAAGAGAAATTTTTTCGCTATCTAAGTTACTATCAGCAGAAATTTTTGTTTCTTCGACAGTGCTTGTGTTGTAGGATTTAGCGATTACAAATCCACTTAAAATAAGGCTAGAAAATAAAATTATCAGCAGGCGATCCACATGGATTTTTTGCCCTTAAACTAAGGTTTTTAATGCCGCTGTTTCGCTGATTTTTGAAAATACATCATTTGGACTAGATGTTTTCGCTAGAAGTAGCGGCTCTAGTAGTTTCCATGATTTGAATTCCTTATGAATCCTGAATTCTAGATGTTTATGAAGCAATTTTAGAGCTGATTGAATTTCATGATTTTCATATTGGCAAATAAAATTAGCATTATCAAAATTCTCTAATATACGGTAAACTCCAGGTGCAAGCGGGCGAATGTAGTCCTGATAAGGGTTAGAGCTTGATTCTTCCAGATATCCGTTTTGGCTAGTGATAGCTCCGCCAGCATAATCAAAAAATTGTGGGATATGATTAGCACCAAGTTTTTTTTGAGTAATACTGCACTCGCTTAAATCAGGCTTGTAGCCTAGCATTGAGATTATTAGCCAGAGATATTTGCAAGCATGAAAAACCATTTCTTGCAGTGTGCCTTGATTACTACAGATCTGATTGATCTTATTCAAAAAATTATTAATCAGGCTAAAAGGCTCTTGGTAATTATCATCGCTAATTGCGATCTGCTCAAAAATATCCACAAAAAAACTCGCCAAAATCAATGCTTCATAATTTTTTTGGATATAAGGAAACTGACAGCTCAGTTTAGCTTCTCTAATGATGTCTAGGTTTCTGCCGCTTGCAAGTAAAAAATCACAAATATTCAAGACTTGGCTTTTTGCAACCAATCTAGAATTGGTTTTCAGAGCGCCCTTGGCAATTGCTCTAATCGGTCCGTGTTCGGGGCTGTATAGATGCAAGATTTTATCAGCCTCATTTAGGCGTTGAGTTTTTAGTATGATAGCCCTGCACTGATAATCCAACTATTACATCATAATCTCTTTTAGACATTCCGACTAACCAGCCCCTTGTTAAAATAACCCCGACCTAATTGTAATATTGTTTCAATTAGAATTAAGCCAAAACCTTATTTTAGGGCTTAATGATCCCATCTAATTGTAATAATGTTTCAATACACTTGCGTCAGCGAACCTTAAAAAAAATTAATGAGAATTATTCTCAATAGTCTTGATTTTTTTTATAATTCTTTGTTACTATCTGTGCATGAGATTGACGGGACAGTTAAACTCAAAAGGTATAAGAACTAAAATAGTTATAAAGAGAGAGCGCGGGGAAAACCCGCGCTCTTTTTTTCGGGTAGTTTAGGGCTTACAAGAAATTGCTAGTACAGGTTGCTGGCGAAATCTAATCAACGGAGGACGGAAATGAATGATAAATTAAATGGCTCGATAGAGCCTATCGGAGGAGCGCATACTTCTAATCAGGTTACGGCGACTGGAAGTGCTGACGCCAAAAAAACAGATCAGGTTGAACATGGAGAGCTTGTCGATGATGCCAAGCTCTCCGCTGGCAATTTAAGAATCCATAATCAAGAAGATGCGGAAGTTAAGGATTCAACGATTTTGTCGATTAATCAGTCGAACCCTAATAATGTTCAAGACGAAGCTGTCTTAAAACAAGAATTAGTTTCGGCAGTAGCAGAAATCAAGGCTCAAGACATAAACGCCACGAGGAGCATGATGAATGACCGTGTACCAAAGGGTTTGAGAATCTTCTCTTATTTGTTTTTGCCAAGGCTCTTGATCGATATGTTTTTTGTGTGGAAAAATGCTGAGTCTATCAGGCGTCTTCAAAAAGCTGCGAAGACTTATGAAAACTATCATAAAGTCGTCGAGCAAAAAATCGATACCATGTTAGATGAAAATTTTATCAAGATGGCCTTAGGCGATTTAGGTAAGCGCAAGCTAGAATCAGGATCAACTCCGCTCTTGGAGAGGGTTTTAATAGGGCGCTTGAGAAAGTATCCCATACCGCGTGACTCGAATCTACCTAATAGTTTTTATCGAGAGGAGGTATTGGCCGAGATGATAAGCGCTAATCACCCCAGATCAATAAAAGACAAAAAAGCACTCATAGACAGTGTTATACAGGAATATCTGGATAAAAATATTCGTGTCGAACATGGTCTAAAATATCGAGCAAAGCTAGTGGCGGTATCAGATTTTTGTATTCATCGAGAGAATTTTAGTCCTTTGATAGAGACAAGTTTGGTTCAGGGAGACGGTTCTAGCCAAAAGCGGATCCATGAACTAAAAGTCAAACTTGGTAATCTGGTTCAAGAGCGCTCAGCAAGAGTGTTTGAGACAGGTATAAATGCACTCAAGTCAGAGGCTAGTACGCTTGGCGGTGATATTGCTGGTATTATCCAAGAGCCTGGGAAAAGTTCTTAGGGTTTTAGGGGCGGTGTCCCTGTTTAAGCCCGCTCACAATCTTCCCAATCGAACCTAATGGGATAACAGCCTGGTTAAGGGTTCGCTGAAAAACGAAGTTTTGAGGCGGAATCCGCTTAATAACCAGGCTGTTTTTTTACCACTTGATTTTTGTGCGGGCAAACTGTTATAATATATTTACCGTTTGGAGGGTTTTTTATGAATACTACTGTGGCGCCTGTTCCTACTCAAAATTTTTCGGTGACACCTACCGCTCATCAGCCGACATTTGTTACTACAACAGCTCCAGATGGAGGCCCATCTAATCAATCTTCTACAGCTCCTGTATCACCGACATTTATTAACACATCTGGAGTTAGCCTATCAGCTCCAGTAATGACTAGCACTCAGCAGACTCCTCAGCAATTAGCTCAGAGCCCTATTGATGGGGTTGTAAGTTTTTTGATGAGCCCAGATTCTGAATCTGTTCAATCAGCATTAGCTGAGCAAAGTCCTATTGCATCTGTCCTACAAAAAATTATGGACATCTTTGGTATCAAACCAGAAGTACAGACTTTATCTGCGCCCGCTCAGCAAGCTCTTTTAACTTTGAAAAATATGATACAGCAAGCTAGACCCGATTTTTTAGCTTTAAAAAATCAAGTTTCTCAGTTTATTGAACAGACTATTCAAGGACACAACCCAAATAACCCAGTACTCCAGCAAGCTCTAACTCAAGCACAGGCGATTTTCAAGGAAGCTGTAAGCGAAGCAGGGGGACTAGTTCAATTCCTTAATAAACCAGAGGCAAGAGAAGCCTTAAATCAGATTGTTTCGGGAATAGTTTATCAGACACAATTAGTAACCAATGTATACAGCCAGCTAAAAGCATCTCCACAAATACAAGCTTTAACTCAAGGCCAACCTCTTGCCTTAAATTCAGTTCTAAACAATCTAATTGCAGCCGTTATTCATCATGGAGCACCAGCTCCTTTGGCTAAGCTAGCAGAAGTATCATCTCAAGCAATTTTAGAAATGGTACAAACTATCTTTAATGCGAGTGATGAGTTTGCAAATGCTATGGGAATGACCTTGCTTGGTGATTCTCGTGCTGTTCATTCAAGTGTATTAAAGGATCAACCGGTATCTAATTAACTCGCCTAACTATCCTAGCTCCCTGATAATAATACAGTAAAATTTCTTTATAGCTTTTACCTGATTGAGCTAAAAATTTAGCATCATATTGCGACAGACCGATGCCGTGTCCGTAACCCTCACCGGAGATTTTAAGATTATAAGTCAGTTTTTTAGTGGTGGAACTCTTTTCCTGAGATGGTTTGGGGTCTTTGTCACTTAGCATAAAGCCAAATATTTTTTCAAATATATTTTTTTTGCTTTTGATTATTGGTGTTGGAAGATTTGGCACTATAGTTTCTTTATTAATCCACTCCATAGAAAAATTAGTACTTCTAAGTCCCAGATGATGCCGAAACTCTTCTCCGCTAAGACTGGTGTGTTTGGGTGTGCCATCTTTAATCCCACTAATCAAGACTCCAGCCACTCGCCCTTCTGGACTGCGTTTTAGGATAGTGATTGCATTAAGCTTTTCGTAGCGTAAGTCTTTAAGTTTTTCTTGTATTTGCTCAAGGCTTAAATTTAGCTCCCATGGTTTTACTTCAGTACTAAATTCTTTTACTGCTTGTAAATAATGCTTAGGGCTAATTCCCCAGCTGGTTTCGGGGTAGCTAGAATAAGTGCCAGCATGACTTGAGTAGTAAGCATCTACAATAACTCCTGATCTATCTACAAGAAACTCTCCTTGAGTGGCTTTGACGGCTTGAGTGATACGAGGGTTTTCTTTTTTGTAGCCTAGGTACATCTGGTCTTCTACGCCAGATTTTAGATCGTAACCAAGATTTTTTCTTCTGCCTTTTTGAGCGAGGGTATAAGTTCTAGCCGCGATGGCTTGTGCTTTTAGAGCCTCTAGCGGCCAAGTGTATGAAACCTCGCTTGCTACGACGCTTCTAAGATAGTCTTCGATTTTTAATTCGTTTATAACGCTAAAAGAGTTTTTGTGAGGAATGATTATGATATTGCCTCTAAAAATATTATAAGGATTTTTGTCTAGCCGTGAGCTTTTGAGCATAAATAAACAAGGTTTTTGTTTTTGCTTTTTTATGATTTTAATATCGGTGTTTTTGTAATCACCCTTAAAAAATTTTTTTGAGTCGAAATTTTTAATAAGGACTTTGCTTCCAGATGACTCTAGGCAAGCAAATTTCAGAGCTTTACTCGAGCTAGTAAGTGAAGGCGGGCTGGCTACGACCATGTTCTCGATGGTCGCGGGGGATGATCTTATTAGAGTTTTAGCGCCAGCTCGGTTGATGATGATAGTGGTGGCTTCGCTCCAGGATCCGCTTGGTGAGCTTTTTTCGAG
>JBEAYS010000074.1:0-12696 GCA_041170505.1 Cyanobacteriota bacterium | reverse complement strand
TGGATCACCTGTATATTGTTCTATAGCGGGATCGGTAATTAAATCACAATCTTCTGGTCAGGGTAGAAGCTCTGATTATCAGTTTCAATTTTTAATGCCAGGTGCCCCAACTTTTGATATGTGAGTTTTAATTGATCATATGTTTTAGAGCAGATTCTAAATCTGGATAACTAAATTCAAATCCAGTTTCGTTCAGTATCTTTGGCTCAACTCTAGTACTTGATAAGAGAAGTGCGTCAGCCATTTTACCTAATGCTAGTCTCAAGGCAAAAGCTGGAGCTGGAAACAGAGCTGGCCTAAACATAACTTTTGCTAGAACCTTGGTGAAATCAGAATTTTTCAAGGGATTTGGAGCGACAATATTTACAGGACCAGAAATAGAAGGAGTGTTAATAATATGCATTAGTGACCCCAAAACATCATCAAGTGCAATCCAACTCATCCACTGCTTGCCATTACCCAAAATGCCACCACCACCAATCCAGAAAATTGGCAATAGCTTGGAAAGCGCTCCAGCACGAGGATCAAGAATAATTCCAAATCTAGCATTGACCACTCTAATTGATTTGTTTTTAAAAGATTTGGTTTCTTGCTCCCATTTAATACAAGTATCAGCTAAAAAATCTGAACCAGCCGAAGAATTTTCACTTAAAATTTCTTCACCTCTATCACCATAAAAGCCAATTGCTGAAGCAGATATAAAAGTATGAGGAGGATTTTGAAGTTTGTTAATCGAATCTACCAAAAACCTAGTACCCAAAATTCTAGAATCCGCAATTTTTTTCTGTTGAGATTTGGTCCATCTTTTGTTTGCTATATTTTCACCAGCTAGATGAATAATAACGTCAAAATTTTCTAGTTTTGCAAGATCAATTTTTTGTGATTCAGGATTCCAGTTTATTTCGTTAGGACTCAAAGGGTCTTGCCTAACAAGTTTGAATACTTGATGGCCACCACTTGCCAAAAAATCAAGTAATGCAGATCCTACTAATCCTGATGATCCTGTAATTAAAACTTTCATATGTTTTTTATCCTTTAGTTTGTAGTGAATTTTTATATCGTGAAAAAGAGTTCTAAATCTATAATCAAAAAGTGGTTTGAGCTTATAGTTGCAAACCCAACTACTTAAAATAGAATCTAAAATGGGCAATTTGAAACTGATTCTCTCTACTAATAGAGAGCTAGATTCATTTACAGTTTGCATGGAATGTATGTGAGTCCAATCTAAGAAAGGGCCAATTAGTTGAGTATCACTAAAAGTCTTACCTTCTATAATGTTAAATATTTTTAAATGCCAATCTATGAGACCACTCAGACGGACATGAACTTTTTCGTTTTCAACGAGTGAAGCGGGATGAGAAATAATTTTTACTTTTTCCCAGGGTGGAGTCAGGCGATTAATAGCTCTAGGCATAGTATGCCAGCGATAGAGAAATTCACTATCGCATGGCATTAATGCAGAAAATTCTATTTTCTTGCTCAAGATTTAACGCCCCATCTAGCTTGAATACCTTTTAGCATCAACGCTTGATAGAGAGCAGATAGACCGACAAGACCATAGACTACTTTACTGAGTAATGAAGTTTGACCGAAGCTCATTCCAAAAATAAATGCAACTAAATCAAAATCCATCACAGCAACTAAACCCCAGTTTAGACCACCTACCACTAGTAGTACAGCCGCTAATATATCTATAATTTTCATATTTAATATCTCCTTACTAATAATTTACACACTTATACTAAAGCAAGATTATCCCAATGTATATTTGGCAGATTCAAGTCTAAATTTGCAGATCAGCAAGAATATTTTTAGCACCAGCTCTAGAAGCTGTTATTTGAGCTGAACGCTTACCAGTGAGGATTATGTCATAAGTACCATCGCCATTGGGTATGAGATGCTCAATGTAATTTAGGTTTACTAAAGCGCTTTGACTAGCTTTATAAAAACCGTAATTAGCGAGTTTGAGATAAAGTTTTTCGATAGTTAAATATGTGGGGAAATTTTCATTTTTTGTATGGATTATTACTTGTCGTTTATCACGCTCAGCATAAAAAATTTCGTATGGATCCAGCAATCTAACACTGCCTTCTTTGTAGTCTTTTACAGCTATTTTATTGGTTTTTGTTTTTTGGGATTCTAATATATTAATCTCTCTTTCGGTTACGTCGGTTTGAACACCAATAAAATTAGTTACTTTACCTTGTTCATCATGAACGGGTGAGAGACAAAG
This sequence comes from Cyanobacteriota bacterium, assembly GCA_041170505.1. Taxonomy (GTDB): domain Bacteria; phylum Cyanobacteriota; class Vampirovibrionia; order LMEP-6097; family LMEP-6097; genus JBEAYS01. Next base: position 10,463 of record JBEAYS010000074.1, on the reverse strand, counting down.
CTCGTTGTAAAACATTGTGCCGTCTTTTCTAAAATTTCTCAAGATTACTTTACAGTCTTTGCCAGCTTTAATAGAATGCCTGACTATATCAAGCTGTGGTTGATCAGTATAAGCTCCTTGTAAAAATCGACAATTTTTACCAATTACTTCGTCTCGTGTATAACCTGTCATATTCTCAAAACCAGCGTTAACATAGATTAATGGGTTATCTTTTTGAGTTAGGTCACTTATGACGACCCCGCAACTTGTAGATTCTATAGCTTTAGATTTGAGAATTTGCGCTTTTTGTTCAAGCATTAAGATACCTTAAAATACCATTATACCCTTTTTTTAAAAAAACTAACATTCTTGAATTATCTAGCCTTTATGAGCATAATTAAGCTTGGTCTTATCAGATCTGCCAAATGAATAAAAAAAAAATAGCAGTAATCGGAGCAGGTATCTCGGGAGCAGTTTTGGCTTATAAATTAGCCCAATCGGGCTTAGAAGTGAAAATTTTTGAAAAGTCTAGAGGTGCTGGAGGTCGAATGGCCACAAGAAGATTTTCTGTAGGTGAAAAAAATTTTTTTATAGATCATGGAGCACAGTTTATTGATGTAAACAATTTAGAATTTTTTGAATTTATTCAATCGCTTCAGAGGGAGGGTCTTATAAAAAAATTTGACTTGATTGCTACTGATAATACTTTTGTACCAGTGCCACATATGAATTCTATTGCAAAATTTTTGATAAATAAAATCATAGAAAATTCATCTAATCAAGTAATTTATCAAGCAGAAGTTTTAAAGGTTCAAAAAAACATTGAGCTTGTTTCTAAGTTATCAATCTCAATCAGTGACAGCCCCCTATCAAATCACAGTTTAGAAGATTTTGATTTGGTGGTTTCTACAGCTCCTCCATTGCAAAGCCTTCAGATATTTTCTAATTTTGACAATCTTGAATTTTTGAAAAATGTAAAAATGAATCCTTTTTTTGCAGTGATGTTAATTAGTAATTTGAATTATGATTTTGGTTTTGTGGAAAAATTCATAGATGAATATCGCGCACTTTCTTGGATTGGCATTAATTCTAAAAAACCTTTAAGAGATAAAACTTTGTCTTTGATCTTACATTCCAATTCGGAATGGACAAAAAAAAATATTGATTTGAGCTCTGATGAAATTATAGAAATAATTATTCATGAATTAGAGTCTTTAACAGGATTTTATGATTCTGAGCCAATTGCCATTGCTTCTCATCGCTGGCTTTATGGGCGCACTCAAATCGCGGTAGGCAGGGAGCATTTTTTTGACAAAGATCAAGGTATTGCTCTTTGCGGGGATTATTTTATTGGGGATAATATAGAGTCGGCATATCTAAGTGCTAGTAGTTTGGCTAAATCAATAATCAACAAATTTTCTTGATTTTGCTTGTAAACTTAGCTTTAGCATGAATATTAAGGATCCACTCCCTGAGCCAAGAGAAAATCTTGGCTCAGGGTTGGAAAATCGACGAAGTCGCATTTTTCAGTGGATCCTTAATATTTTTGTTAGGCGGATTCCGCCTCAAAACTTCGTTTTTCAGCGAATCCTTAAACGACTAAAAGATTTTATATTTCAAGCTTTTTGAGAGTGAATAAATTTGCTATACTTAAGTCTTGACTAATTTTGAAAGTTTTAATATATCAAGTAATTTAAAGAGAGCTATTGCTGAAATGGGTTTTACCCAAGCCTCTGAGATTCAGGCTCGCGCTATTCCCGTTTTATTAGAAGGGGGCGATATTATAGGGCAGGCTCAGACGGGTACCGGTAAGACAGCGGCTTTTGCGATTCCTGGCGTAGAGCTTTTGGATAGCGCTAGTAAAAATACCCAAATTTTGGTTTTGTGTCCGACTCGCGAGCTAGTTGTGCAGGTTAGCGGTGAGTTTGAAAAACTAACTAAGCATCATGAAAATATCTCTGTAGTCGCGATTTATGGAGGTCAGGATATTGGTATCCAATTAAAATCTCTAAAAAAATCAGCTCAAGTTGTTGTGGGAACTCCTGGGCGTGTGATGGATCACTTGCGCAGAGGGACTTTGAGGCTATCTGCCGTTAAGTATTTGGTGCTCGATGAAGCTGATCAAATGCTAGACATGGGATTTCTTGAAGATATGGAAGTGATTCTGGGAGAGACTCCTAACACCAGACAGTCTGTGATGTTCTCTGCGACTATGTCACGAGAGCTGATGGCTCTGATGAATAAATTCCAAAAAAATGCTAAGCATATTAATGTAATTGGTCAAAAAGAACAAAGTAGTCAAATTAATCAGATATTTTTTCATATTAACGGCTCTGTTAAATTAGAGGCTCTCAAGCGCTTGCTTGCTTACTACAAAATAAAATCAGCTTTGATTTTTTGTAATACCAAGATTAAAGTAGATGAGCTAGCAAAAGAATTATCTGCCGAAAGGTACTCCACAGCTAGCTTACACGGCGACATGGATCAAAAAAGAAGAGATAGAGTAATGGAAGCTTTTAAGCACGGCTCTATTGAAATCCTTATAGCGACTGATGTTGCGGCTCGAGGCATAGACGTAAATGATCTAGAAGCGGTTATTAACTATGATTTACCAAGATTCGATCAAGATTATGTTCACCGTATCGGGAGAACAGGGCGCGCCGGCAAAGAAGGTCTAGCATTGACTTTTGTGGTTGGTAAAGAAATCGAGCATATTAATCGCATCGCCAGAAAAAATAATATGATCATCGAAAGAGGCAAAATCCCAGAAATTCAAGATCTAGAAAAAAATAATATTGATGCTATAAAAGCTTTAGTGGCTAATACTGAGTTCCCTCGCCGTGATTTACAAAAATATCTTAGTTATGTAAATCAATTAGAGATGTTTGATTATAGTCCAGAAGAGTTATCAGCATTGCTTTTGAAGGTTTTATTAGATCAAGAGACTAAATCATTTGGCGGAAATATAAATTTTGAGCCAGAAAGATCATCATCTAAACCAAGAAACAGAAATCGCCCGAGAGCTCATAATCAAAAAGCTTTTCACAAAAAACATCCTAGAAAAACTTATCAACATTCTAGATCATAAGGATTCGCTGAAAAACCAAGTTTTGAGGCGGAATCCGCTTAACGAAAATTTTAAGGATCCATAATATAATTAAATTATGAAAAGAGATTGGATTGGTAATCTCAAGAATGACTTGCCAGCTGGTTTGGTGGTTTTTTTTGTGGCGATTCCTCTATGTCTCGGAATTGCGCATGCTTCGGGCGCGCCTTTGTTATCAGGCTTGGTCTCTGGTATCGTGGGCGGCGTAGTCGTGGGAATACTTAGTAAGTCGCCTTTAAGTGTTAGCGGTCCTGCGGCGGGTTTAACGGCTATCACCATTGGTGGTATTCAAGAACTTGGAGCTTATGAGGCTTTTTTAGTAGCTGTAGTCTTAGCAGGCTTAATTCAGATTGTTTTAGGAGTTTTACGTGCTGGTTTGATTTCTAAGTTTATTCCTCATTGTGTTATAAACGGTATGCTTGCTGCCATTGGCTTGATTTTAATTTTTAAGCAGTTACCACATTTACTTGGATACGATGTCGAGATGATGGGGGTAGAGGAGTTCTCTTTACGGGCTGAGGATATTAGTGATTACTCCGCGAGTCAAGGATTGTTTGAGCAAAACACTTTAACGACTATTTGGCATGCTTTTAAAAACTTAAATCCCACAATTTGTACTCTCGGTTTGGGCTCCCTGTTTATTTTGTTTTTATGGGATATTTATATTCCGCAAAAAGTTAGATTAATACCGGGTTCTGTGATTGTTGTTTTTTTTAGTACTATTCTATCTTTGGTTTTTTCGGCGAAAGGAATTAGCCATCTTAGCGAAGAGCATTTTGTCAATATCCCAGCGATCGATAGCTGGAATATGTTTATGATGACTACTAAAATTCCGGATTGGAGCATGATTGGCAACTCCAAAGTAATTTTGCTAAGTATTACTATTGCGCTTGTCGCTTCAATAGAAACCTTATTATCAGTGGAAGCTGTAGATAGACTAGACCCTCGTCGCAGAACTACTCCTACTAGTAGAGAGCTTATTGCTCAGGGTTTAGGTAACGCTTTATCAGGGAGTCTTGGAGGTTTACCAGTTACTTCCGTTATTGTAAGAAGCTCGGTAAACGTTTCTGCTGGAGCACAAACAAAAATCTCTTGTATTAGTCATGGCTTATTTATTTTATTAGGCTTGCTTTTTTTCTCTGTTTACCTTAATTACATTCCTCTAGCGGGTTTGGCGGCAGTCTTAGTCTATACTGGCTATAAACTTTCTAGTCCTAAGATTCTTCACGAGCAATATAAGCAAGGTCTTGATCAGTTTATACCTAGCTTGGTGACTACACTGGCGATTTTATTCACTGATATATTAATTGGTGTCGGAATCGGCTTGATAGTATCTGCCTTATTTATAGTCGGCAAAAGCTATCAAGCATCTTCTTTTACCGTAGAGGATCATGGGCTTAAAAAATCAATGATTCTTGGTGAGAGCATACATTTTTTACATAAATATAAAATCGTAAAATTTTTGAATCAAATCCCTGCAAACACAATCCTTGAGATAGATGCAAGCAAAACTATTTATATGGATCATGATATAGAAGAAGCGATAAAAGATTTTAAAGCAATAGCGACTCAGAAAAATATAAATGTTATTTATGGTGGCTTAGTTAATAAATTTCAAAACAGGAGAAAAATTATGGAAGCTAATAAAAAAGCTTATGACAGACTTATAGAAAATAATAAAGAATGGGTGGCAGAAAAACTAAAAATGGATCCGGGATATTTTGAAGAGTTAATGCGCGGGCAAGCTCCAGAGTTTTTGTTTATAGGATGCTCAGATAGTCGCGTGCCAGCTGAAGATGTCACCAAATGTAAGCCTGGTGAGATGTTCGTCCACCGCAATGTTGCAAACTTAGTTCTCAGTACTGATGTTAATGTTATGTCTGTTTTGCAGTATGCTGTAGAAGTACTTAATGTGAAGCATATTATTCTATGCGGGCATTATGAATGTGGTGGTATCAAATCAGCGATGGATCATAAAAATTATGGTCTAATTAACCAGTGGTTAATGACCATAAAAGATGTTTATAGACTGCATCAGCAAGAGTTAGATGAGTATCAAGATGAAGATCTGAAATATAGAAGATTAGTCGAGCTAAACGCTATAGAGCAAGCTTATAACCTGGTAAAAATCCCTTTTGTGCAAAAGCAAAGGGCTCTATATGGATTTCCTGAAGTTCATGCTTGGGCTTATGATATAAAAACAGGCTTGATAAATGATCTAAAGCTAGACGAAACTATAATTAGTAATAGTGATTCTATTTATTCTCAGCACTAGCCATTAGTGATAAATAGCCTAGAGCTCGCTTGCCAAGATGATCTCCGACAGTAGCTTCCTCGTTAACTATTTCATGCGCGCCAGCATTCACGAATCCAGAATAGTGTAACTGATAGCGAGAGCGTACCATGATCTGCGCATTAGGAGCGATTTTTTTTACATTATCAATAGCTCTTAAAGCCGCATCAAAACTCGGAATAGTAATTATTACCAAGACTGCTTGCTCTAGTCCGTGGTGCTTAAGCACGTCAATTTGACGAACATCTCCGATATGAGCTTTAAGACCCAATTGCTGAGCAGATTTAATGCTGTTTTGACTTAAGTCAAAAACGCAAATTCGATTAGAATGTTTCTCTTTTAAATGTTCAAATATCTCCATGCCCGCTGGACCAAACCCAAAAATAAAAATATCTTGCTGGTAAATTTGATGAGTTTTGTGTTTATCAATAATAACCTTAGAATCTTTTACCAGAAGTTTATAAATTCTTAAACCCAATCTAGGAGCAACCTTGATAAGTGAAGGTGTAATAAATAAAGTAAAAATAGTAACTGAAACAATCATAAGATAGATATCAGAACTAATTACATTAAATTTTTGGGCTATGCCACCTAAGACAAAAGCGAACTCCCCAATTTGAGCTATGCAAACACTTGTAGCTACGGAAGTTGGGATGGAATTATTACTTATTCTAAAAACAAAAGAGCTAATTAAAAACTTGATTAACATTATTGTTAAGCTCACTACTAAGACCAAAAAGAAATTATCAAAAATCCAAATCGGGTCAGCACTTATACCAGCAGAGCTAAAAAACAGAGTTAGAAATAGAATTTTAAGAGGGGCGACATCGGCTGTGATCTGGATAGCAAACGGAGAACTGCCCAAAAGCATCCCTGCTATAAACGCCCCTATCGCTGGTGAAAGCCCGATCTGATGAGAGATCCAAGCTGAGCCAATAGCAAGCGTGATTGCAAGCAGTATAGCCATTTCTCGATTATTCTCAAGACTAAATATCCCTAAAACCCTGCTGGCGACTTGATTTAGAAAATAATAAGTAAGTAAAATCAGAGCGATAGCAATAAAAACAGTTTTTATAAGTCCAAATTCTAAACAAAGCTCTTGCTGAGAATTTAAAGAGCTTACTATAAGTGTAAAAGGTATAACTGCTATATCTTGCATTAATAAAACTGCCATAGAGCTTCTGCCGTGCTGGCTATCGATCTCTGCTTTTTCGATCAGGCTTCTTATTACAGTCGCCGTACTGCTGAGTGTGATGATCAAACCTAATACCAAAGCGGTTTTCATATCAAAAGATAATGTTTTTAGAACTATAAAAAATATTACAGGTGTAATTAAAATTTGTAAGAATCCAGCTTTTAGGACACGTGCTGGTAGAGATTTGATTTTTTGCCAAGAGAATTCAAGCCCAAGGCTAAAAAGTAATAGTGAAACTCCAAGCTCAGATATAGTCTCTATTTGGTTTTGGGACTTTAGAATATATGAGTCTCCCAAACCTGCTAAAAGCATCCCAGCGCTCAAATAACCAATAATAGGACTCAAGCCCAGATGTATAGAAATCCCTCCAAATAATAGAGATAAGCCGAGTAACATGACGATATCAGAGAGTAAATTCCATGAATCCATGACTATATTTTACTTTATTTAAAGCGATGGGGCCGCACTTACCGTTTCCACAAAACCGAGATAATTCCATCTCTCTGCAATTAAAAATCGATATTAAGGATTCGCTGAAAAACGAAGTTTTGAGGCAGAATCCGCCTAACAAGAATATTAAGGATCCACTCCCTGAGCCAAGATTTTCTCTTGGCTCAGGGTTGGAAAATCGACGAAGTCGCATTTTTCAGTGGATCCTTACTTTGCAAATTTTAAAAGTAGTTGAAAATTGCAACAAGCTCTAAAACCACCCATAGCGGCGTTTCGCTCATCCCTCGCCACCTTTTCGCTGTTTTTATATACAAACACAGTGATTGAGTCTAAAATCAATAATATGAACAGTATTGTTCTTATTATTTCAGCAGTTTGCATTTATTTAATAGCTTATAGACTTTATGCTAGCTGGATCTGCGCGAAGGTTCTTTGCCTAGACGAGAACCGACAGACACCCGCGCAAGAGTTTAATGATGGCAAGGATTTTATTCCTACTAATAAATGGATAGTTTTTGGGCATCACTTCGCGGCTATTGCTGGACCAGGACCCCTCATAGGACCCACTCTAGCGGCGCAATTCGGGTTTATGCCAGGTATGGTCTGGATACTTGTCGGTGCTGTGCTTGGCGGAGCTGTTCAAGATATGGTTGTGATGTTTTTTTCAGTCAGATCAAACGGTGAGAGCCTTGGGCAAATGGCGCGCAGATACTTAGGTAGAATCGGTGGTTTTGTTGCGCTGTTTGGATCTTTGTTGATAATTATAATTTTGATTTCGGTTCTGGGCTTAGTAGTGGTAAAAGCTATGAGAAATAGTCCCTGGGCGACTTTTACGGTAATGGCGACAATTCCTATCGCTATTATTATCGGGCTTTATATGAGATTTTTAAGACCAGGTAGAGTGATAGAGGCATCGCTACTAGGCTTATCTTTGACTTTACTGGCTGTTATTGTCGGGGATTGGGTCGCAGAGCACGATATGCTTTCTCATGTTTTTAATATTAATCCTAAATCTCTTGCGCTCTTTGTGATTGGATATGGTTTTATCGCGGCGGTTGTGCCTGTTTGGTTATTATTGGCTCCGCGTGATTATTTATCCACCTTCCTAAAACTCGGCACAGTGTTTTTGCTTTTTGTGGCGGTGATCATCCTCGCTCCAAAAATCCAAATGCCGGCTATGACAAGGTTTGTAGATGGTACAGGTCCGATTTTTGCTGGTAAAATTTTTCCTTTTATGTTTATTACTATTGCCTGCGGAGCTATTTCAGGCTTTCATGCCTTGATTGCCTCTGGAACTACTCCAAAAATGCTGATGAACGAAAAAGATATCAGGTTAATTGGTTATGGAAGTATGCTTCTAGAGTCGATGGTGGCGATGATTGCGCTGGTCGCGGCTTGTATTCTTGAGCCTGGAGTATATTTTGCTATTAATAGTCCGACTGCAATAATTGGTGATAATCTCGAGCAAGTCTGCACTACGATTAGTTCTTGGGGTTTCAAGCTTGAGCCTGAGATGATGAAAAATTTAGCTCATGCCATGGGAGAAGAGACCTTGCTCTCGCGCACTGGTGGAGCGCCTTCGCTGGCTGTCGGTATGGCGCAAATCCTCTCTAGAATTTTTGGAGAGAGCTTGCTTGCTTTTTGGTACCATTTCGCTATTATGTTTGAGGCGATTTTTATACTCACCACTCTTGATGCTGGAACTAGAGTCGCTAGATTTATTTTGCAGGATTTTTTGGGAAGCTTCTATAAGCCCCTTGGTGACACTAGTTCATACCCTGCTAATATTTTTGCTAGCTTCCTTGTAGTGTTAGGCTGGGGATATTTTCTTTATGTAGGGATTATAGATCCTAATGGCGGCGTGAATATGTTATGGCCTCTGTTCGGGATTGCTAATCAAATGCTTGCTACTATTGCTTTGTGTGTGGTGACAGCTATTATGGCTCAAACCCAGCGCCTAAAATATATTTGGGTGACTGCTGTGCCTGCTTTGTTTTTGGTCTTGGTGACGACAAGAGCGGCAATGGAAAAGATTTTTAGCGAGGATCCTAGGATCGGATATTTATCAGCGGCTAAATCAGCAGGCGATCTTGCTATAAACCAATACATAGTAACGGGACTTACCGTGGTTTTCTTGGTGGTGGTCTGGACAATCTTGATTAATACACTCTATAAAGTATCGCTCTCTTGGAGGTTAAATAAATGATCTATAAACTAATTCAAGCATTAAAAAACTTCTTAGCTTTTATTAGAACTCTTAGCGGTGATAACGCTTATGAAAAGTACTTGGAGAAGCACTTTCAAGACCAATGCTCTCACCAGCCTTTAAGTAAAAAAGAATTTTTTAAGCAAGAAACAGAACGTAAGTGGAATGGAATTAGAAGGTGTTGTTAGTGCACTTGTACAGCATAGCTGATCAATAATGCACCAATTTCATTAATAGTGCCTTGAATTTTGGGAATAAGAGCATCTATATTTTCGGCAGTGTCGACGGCAAACAAATAAACCAAGGATTGAGAGCTAGAAAACCCAAGCTCCAAGCTGGTTCCGTGATATTTGCCATATCCACTATAAACTTCGATAATGGTATAACCAGGGATTTGGTTTTTTTGGAGCAAGTTAGTCACTTGATCCAATTCATGTTTAGGGAATATAATTTCGATTTTTTTCATAATAACTCCTAGTAATTAGCCCACAGATACTGAATTGTAGGCAAGTATAAAGGTACTCCAAAAATAATATTAAACACAAAAGTTATCCCCAAGCTCATCGGTAGAATAATACCCATATTGGCTTGCGGCACAGCCATCCTCATTGCGGCTGGAACTGCGATAAACGAAGCACTACTAACTAAAGTCGTAAAGAGAAGCGCATTCCCGACTGACATCCCCAAAAACTTTGCAAGCATTATGGCTAAAGCCGCTGAAATAACCGGGTAAGCAAGAGCGAAGCTCGCTAAAAAGAAAAAATTGTTTTTTAGGCTTTTGATTTTTTGACCAGCAAGTAAGCCCATATCTAGCATATAAAAACAAAGTACACCCTTAAAAATATCTGATACAAAAGGTTTGAGATCCGCTTCTCCAGAACTTCCGCTAATATATCCAATCAAAAGACTGCCTACTAACAAAAACACAGATCCGTTAAAAAGCGCTTCATGAATGACTTTGCGCATTTTTAATCTTGGCTCTGAAGAGTCAGTAATCATTTTTTTGCGGGCAAGACCGATAATAAGTAAGCCAGAAATCACAGCCGGGAATTCCATCAATGCCATAGAAGCTACCATGTAGCCGCTATAGGGGATAGCGTTCTGTTCAAGAAAGGAAGTGGAGTTAATAAAATTAATCGCACTTATAGAGCCGTAACTGGCGGCTATCGCACCAGCATTATAAATATCCATTTTTAAGCGTAAAATTCTGTAACAAATAAAAGGAGTTACAAAT
>JBEAYS010000073.1:0-4390 GCA_041170505.1 Cyanobacteriota bacterium | reverse complement strand
CGAAAAATCTTCGATTTTTCTCGTATTTTTTGTGTGTCGCTCAATCTACGCATCGACTTTGCCCGTGACAATTACTAACCCTTCTAGACATGTAAGCGTCGTCGATGCTTGTTGAGCTAAATCCCTAACTTTTTGTTTTGGGTATTAATCAGGGTTTCAGCCTGTTCGATGAGCTTTTTTTCTTCTTCACTAAGAGTTTCTCCGACTGGGCGGGTATTAGTCAGAGCGTCACCGTTTAGTAACTCTTCATCTTCTATAAACCCACTAACAGAGCTGATTTTAGAGTCTTTATTTTCACTATCTTCTTGAGTGTCTGCGGTGCTTAATGTGGCGTTTAGAGCTAGGTAATTGCTGATTATCTCAGTTCTATCAGATCCGGAGCTGAATTTTTTTATCGTTGTAATTTCTGGTTCGCCATAAAAAACTTCGATAAGATTACTAGTTAAAAACTTGAGTTTATAATAAAAAGCTTTTGATGAGTGGTTTTGCTGGTCGTAATACCGGGAGCAAAGATAATTTAGATGCTTAGAATTAGGGTATTGGCGGATTAAAGATAAAGCTGATTGCTCCAGCTTCTCAAGGTACTCTGCAGGAGCTGAGGAGTATTGATATTCAAGTAAGATTAGACTAATAAAATCTCTATAATTAGGATTGATATTATCAAGAATTTTGGCTTTTATCTCTTCGATAGTTTTTTCGTTTTGGTAATCATAGTTAGAAGTTAATCTGCCAAGATTAATTAATTCGTTTTTGAAGAATAATTTTTTTCGGCAAGGAGAGGATCTTTTGTGATTTTAGAGAATTGACGAGTTTGCTTGTTATAAAAATTATTAGCTAGTTTGCGGTTATAAGAATAATAAACTAATCCGCCCACCAGAAAAAAAGAAATTAGCGCAGAAACCGTAATATAGCTTATCTTGCTTGCTGATTGGGTTCTAGGAGATCTTGAGATGTTTTTACTGAGACTAGATTTTGGTTTTATTTGCTTGGAGAGGTATTTATTAAAAATCAATCTGATGCAAGCGCCGTCAGTAAGCAGATTATCAATGCGGATTTCGGCGTGATGAAATTCCATAATCTCCGATAGCCCAGATAGACCATGACCAAGATTGCTGATATTAAGCTCGCGGACTTTGATTTCGTTTATTACAGCTTCAGGGATGCCTCTGCCTGTGGAGCTCACTTGGATTTCATAATGAGAGCCATTGTCAATTAAGCTAAGCTTGATTTTGTTTTTTGTGTGCTGGAGAGCGTTTTCGACAAGATTAATAATAGCCTTAGATAAAAGCGTGAAATTGCCGTTTATAAGTGCGTTTTGGGCATTTGTCTTATCGACTATCTCTAGTCTATTAAAATTGCTTATTTGCAGTAACTCAAGTTCGAGCAGATCTTTTAGATCCACCGCGGCAATTTGATAAATCGAAAGCCGTGATTTTTCGCTTTTTAGTGAGCTAACTTCCAGCTCCTCAATACTTAGCTTAAGATCCTCAAATAGTGACCTGAAATGGAATTGAGCTCCTTTGCAAAAATCACTCAGAACTTTTGTGTCAGCTTTTTCAAGGTTACTTCTAATTAAAGAAAAATAATTAGCGGCATCATGTAGGTGCGATACATTGAGAGCTAATAGCGCAAGAGCATGTCTTTTGATTTTATTTTCGTAGTCCTGAACCTTGGCAATAAAAACAAAATAACTAATACCAGCAGTTACCGCTACTAAAAAAATTGCTATTAAAAAAAGGCTTAGAGTTTCCATTATGATCTGGGGTCTAATTGTTGATTGTATATGATGTTTTTTATTTCGTGGATGTAATCATTTATTTCTGAGCTAATTTGTTTATAACCATGAAAAACATTAATATTATTGCCGCTGTTATCCCCTAAAATCAGCTCAGAGAACCTTGGTAACAGATAAAATTTAGCCAAATCTAGAGAAATATACATAAATGGTATATCTATAATCTCGAGTTCCATAAATATCTGATTAAAAACCAAAAAAAACACAGGTAAACTAGCCAAAAACAAAAGTGCCTTCATCCATTCCGCTAATGAACTCATCGCTCGGTTCTTAAGCCCGTCTATGGCAAGAGCCAGTGCCCAGAGCGGCGAGAAGATCTTACCTATAGTCAGCCTTAGAATTATCCCACCAATAAAAATTAAGCAATAAATCTGCCCGATCAAATCAGCGACACTCAGCACTAAAGCTGGAATATAGCCAGTGTTATTAGCGAGTGCCGACCAATTTTGTTTTAGTTTATCTATATAATTATCGGGCTGATAATTTATTTCGCTGATAATAAAAACAAAACAGCTCTGCAAAAGATTAGTAATCAAAACCAAAATCTCAAGTAAAAATGGAATCATAAGTATTAATAACCAAAACTTTATCATCCTTAAAACGCTCTTACCGACTAGCTCTCCTAGCACAAGTCCGTGTTCAAAAAATCCCAGAAAGATCTGCGAAATAATAACCAAGCTAAGTAAACCTAAACAAAAATATTGTATGATTTTAAAAATTTTATTATTCTCATCGAGGCTCATTAAGCTTGTTATTAATCCAAAAAATCCTATTGATTTTTTGGGGGTAAATCTACTCCAGATATAATCAAAAAAATCATCAGGTCTAGAATCGGGTGATAGAGAGCTATTGATCAAAAGATTATTTATTACTTTGTGGTTATTAAAATTAGCATTTATAATCTCTTCGCTTATTTTACGCCTCTGGAATTCTAGGTAGCCGCTGAAGTTTTCTTTTAGAGCGTAGTTAACTCCGTTTTTGACCTGAAAAGTAACATCTACTGCTCCTGTACCCATACTAAAAGTATTAAACAGCCCGCTCTGAGATAATAGTGATCTAAAACCCTCTTCATAACCGGGATTCACTACAGCTTCTAGCTGGCTTACTAGCTTGCGGTCTTGAGGGTCGTATTCTAGTGGTGAGTCGATATTATTTAATTTTATTTCTTGAAAGCGTGATTCAGGGAAGATCTCTTCGCTAAAATCATAATCCAAAAAAAATTCATCGAGTTTTTTGGCTGAAACACTTATCGACAGTGTCATAGCGACAGTAATGAGTAATAAAAGTTTTTTCATGATTTGATTTGGAATTTTGGGATATTAGTGATAATGAGTTTATCTGTATCGATATTAAATTCAATAAAATAATTTCTATTTTGATATTCTTGATTTTCAAAGATCTCAATCCCGCTAATAAAACAGGTCGCCAAGGTTTCGCTCTTACGATCCAAATAAAAATCTATTACTTGAAATTTACTTTTTATGTCTTTTTTCTGGCGCGCTAGAATTTCTGCTTCTAGGTTTTGGGTGAATAACTTAGCCTCGGAATGTTTTTTTATAAATTCAAGGCTCGCTGTATCGACCCCAAAAAACGCTCTTAAATAATCATTAATAAAGCTTTTTAGTTTATCATCGCTAATTATAGTTCCGGTTTTTAGCTCGGCTGGTTTTGAGTAAATGGGTTTATTAGCTTGGGTGATTTGGTAAATAAATAAGCAATTAAAAACCAAGCTAAGTGCTAAAAATACCTGTAAACGCTTAATAATAGCGGGTTTTAACATCCAGCGTTCAAAAGGACTTAAAGTTTTAGTGTGGCTTTTGTTCATGGGGGTTTAAGAGCAGTTCTTGAACGGTTTTTAGAGCTGATTTGCTGCGGCTATTACCAAGCTCTAAGTTTTTTTGGAAAATTTTTTTGCGGATATTGCTAAACTCACGCACTGAAGATGTGAGAATTTGCTCAACAGGATCTAGTTCTAGTCGGATAAGACCAGAGTCGATAGTAGTCTTCAAGAAGGCATTGCCAGCGCGTGTTAGGTGTATAGAATTAAGACAGCTTTCTTCTTGAGGGTTTAGATTAGCGTACTGAACCATATCCATGCGATCTTTTTGCTCTTTTAGCTGGAAGCAAAGTGTAGAGGAGGCTGATGAGTGGATCTCTGGCGGGATATCAGAGGGTTTTTGAGAGATGGTCCATAGCCCGAGATCTAGCCCACGACCGGCTCTTGCTAGATGGCAGATCAGCTCAGAGCCTGCTGGGTTTTGCTGGTCTTTTAATAGTTTCCAAGCTTCGTCGATGATAAGAGTGTTTTGAGATTTTTGCATGACTTGCTTGCTGATAAAATCACTAATCAAAAACATACTGGCGTTATGATAGTCTCTTCTGGAGTGGATCTTAGAAAATGTAAATAAAGTTAGCCGGTTATTGATTTGTGAGTTTTTGTTATCTAATAACCCTGAATATATACCATTAGTGATTTTGCAATAAGGGTAAAATATTTTAGACCATTTATCTATTAAAGCTTCTTGGGTAGATCCTTTATTGCGGATATAAATCAATAGATCACTTAAATCTATAATGCGGTTCTTACGGTATAAT
>JBEAYS010000072.1:0-5973 GCA_041170505.1 Cyanobacteriota bacterium | reverse complement strand
AAGCCCGTAGATAATTGGCGGAGCTGTTAATTCTTGATATTTTTTATAACAACGAATCTCAGCTAATTGAGAATTTTGGGTTTTATATTCTAGCGCGCAAGACCAAAACCCTAGCCCTGGCTCATCTTGGCTTATTAGAGTGCCGTTATCATCTGTAACCCTTATCCCAAAAGGCTCTAAGTTAAATTCGATTTTTAGGTTTTTTGTTAGTAAGAAATCTTTTTCTTGACGCAGATATTCAAAATTATTAAATGCAAAGCTACCAAAATCCAGATGGGGATTGATATTTAGCTGAAATGTCGATTTAAAACTATAATGAAAGCGAAGCGTTTTATCTCCTAAACCCAGAATAAACAAATAAACTTTTTTGCCGTTTTTATGCTCTAGCTGGTAGCGAAAAAGATTAGTATCTATTTTTTTGAGCTCTATTGGTCTGAGCTTGTTTTTAAGCCCATATTGGGTGTTTTCTGTGAACTTTTTTGTGAGCTTTGTTCCAGCCATAAAGGCATTGTAATACGCAAAATGCTAAAATGTAAGTATATAGCTGGTATTTATGGTTCAAACTAATAAACAAACTAGTTCTTTGCAAATCGCTCGAGAGGTTTTTGATATCGAAAGCGAAACTTTAAGCTTAGTTAAATCCCAATTAGATTCTAGTTTTGAAAAATCAGTAGAGTTAATCCTTCAAGTAAAAGGGCGAGTGGTAGTTACTGGTATGGGTAAATCTGGCCATATTGGAGCTAAGATCGCTGCGACTATGGCTAGTACTGGTACGCCAGCTTTTTTTGTGCATCCAGCAGAGATGGGGCACGGTGATTTAGGTATGCTCAAAAGCGATGATTTGGTCTTAGCCTTGAGCTTTAGCGGCAATACCGATGAACTGAAAAAAGTTTTACCCGCCATCAAAAAACTTGGAGTGCCTTTAATATCTATTACATCTGGTAAGGATAGTGCTCTGGCGCGTGTCTCTGACTGCGTTTTATTGACACCTATTACGCAAGAGGCTTGTCCACTGGATCTTGCTCCTACTTCTTCTACTACAGCGACTCTAGTGATGGGAGATGCTTTGGCGGTGGCTTTGATGAAGGCTAAGAATTTTCAGGCTCAAGATTTTGCGCGCTCGCATCCTTTGGGGTCTTTGGGTAGAAGTTTTATTCAAATCTCACAAATCATGCGCACTACTGAAATTCCATCTGTGAATTCTAGTGCTAATTTGCAAGAGATACTGCAAGAGATTGATCAAAAATCCCTTGGTTTTACCGTGGTTACTGATAAAAACGGACAGATTTTGGGCATAATAACTGACGGAGACCTTCGCCGAGCACAAATAAAATTTGGGGCCCAAGTCTTCGGCAAACTAGCTTTTGAGATTATGAATAGTAATCCCAAAACTATTACCCCGGATACTTTAGCTACTCAGGCGGCTGAAATTTTGAAATCTTATCGTATTTCAAGTTTGGTAGTCGTAGATAATCAAAAAATCCCTTTGGGGATACTTGATTTAAAAGATATGCTGGCTGAGGGTTTTGTCATTTAAGCATAAAAAAATTTGATAAAATATAAATAGATGAAGTTGTTCCAACTTAATTTTTTTGGCATTTTAGTACTAGTGGTTTTGGCTACTGTTGTATTCGTTTTGCCAAGTTTTATTATCCAATCTATCTGGAATTCTTTTTATGGTTCGCGCTTGGAGCATGATATGAGTATCGATTTGTGGCAAGCAAGCTTGCTCTGGGGCGCTATTGTAACTATTCTTTATATGACAGGAATTTTTTCTTTTAAACTTAATTTTAAAACTCTTGACTCTATAGATCTTGATTCCATCAATGATCCAGAACTTAGAGCCGAAATAGAAAAGCTAAAACTGCAAGCTAAAAAATCTGAAGAAGAATCTAAAGAAGACAAAAAATAATTTTTTCAATAGTTTTTAAGTAAGTCTATAGGATTATGATTGTGTCCTAAAAGGTGAGTGGGTTTTGGAGTAGTTAGCTCGATATAGTTAGTGAGCTGTCTGGAACCCTGTGCTAGACTACGTTCTTTGATGGTAAAACTGGAGCTCGGCAGGGCTGTCACTCGCTGGTAGATTTCATTAAGCTTGAGGTTGCTAGTATCATCTTGATCGATAGTCTTACCTTCATAGCTGACTCTGAATTTGAGCATGCGCTTATCATCCGCTGAGGTGCTGATATTGATTCCTATATTAAGACCGCGTCCAATTTTATCTGAGTTGGTGTCCTTAATTAGATCTACAAGCTTTTGTAATATCCGGTAGATATTTATTTTTTGGTTTTTTTCAAATTTAAGCACGGGAAACTCAGTTTCTATGCCGAT
The DNA here is from genome assembly GCA_041170505.1 of Cyanobacteriota bacterium. Taxonomy (GTDB): domain Bacteria; phylum Cyanobacteriota; class Vampirovibrionia; order LMEP-6097; family LMEP-6097; genus JBEAYS01. The sequence continues at coordinate 3,642 of JBEAYS010000072.1, read as the reverse complement.
TTGGAGCTTGCCTTTGCTTAGTAAAAAAATTTTACTGGCGTAAAGCTCAATAATATTAATCAGGCCTTGCTCTCCTTCAAATTTAAATGGCACAAGATTAAATAAAATAGCATCTATATCTTCAATTAAATTATCAAATCCATGTCTCAGCAAACTTACTTTTATAGCATCTTTATCCGATATTTCAGTAGATTCTATGAGCTCTGAGATTTTTTCTTGGACGGCATCTACAGACCTTAAAGTTTTTTCTTGGAATTGCAAGGCTATGTCCTCAAAATGATCTTCTAATTCTAAAAATAATTTAGATCTCGACAAACTTCCTTCTAGAATCGGTGCTGGTGCAGGCTCGCTTGGTGCTAAGAAAGGAGTTGATAAGCTGATTTGGCTAAATTCGTTTATGGTGGGGTTGTTTTCAGTTTGAGATTTAAAAATGTCTTTTCGATTAATTGCAATTAAATTAAGATCAAAAAGATTAGAGAGTAACAAAATTCCTACTAAAGATACCATGGCTGGGATTAGCTCTAAATGCAGGTTGTAGGCGTTATAACTTATTTGTCCAGCAAGAATACCAAGCACGAGTAAACCGAAAAACACTAAGATTCTCGCCCAATAAACAAAAGCTGTTAAGAATATCCCACTAAAAGCACAAATCAAAAACAAAATAATTTTAGGTAAGCGAAAATAAATTACCCAGTTTTTGTTTAGAAAATTAATTAATAGATTAATATTCTCTGCTGATAGATTGAGTTCTGGTGATACGATGATAACTTTCGCGTCAGGTATTAGCTTACTTGGGATGGTTTCTTCTAATAATTCTTTTGTGGAGTATTGGTAGCTTTCGTATTGTTTTTGATCAAGCCAAAGTTCGCGATTAGTGGTGATAAGCTTGGGTTGAACCTCATCAAAATTTATGATTTTGGTTTGAGTTCCAGTTCCTTCTAGGCTTATCTCTAAATCGAGATCTTGAATGTTGAGAGGATTTAATCTATCTACTAGTAGGTAGGCCATGTTAGCTTTTTGATTGCCGACCAGGTTTATAAGTGAGAGCAAAAACTCTTTTTGTTCGGATTCTTTTTTTTCACTAAATTCAATTTTACTGTTGTTGTCAAAATCAAAAATGACATATTCACTATATCTGCTTTTGTTGAATAAGCTTATAGCAGACTGTCCTTGAAGCATTTGGCTTTCTAAACTTTCCCAAGTGCGACTATTTACCCATGTAATTACGGTAAAAACAAAAATTCCTATTAATGATCCAATAAGGGCCCTGCGTTGGTCCATTATTTTTATTATACGGTATTATTTAAGCTGTGAACTAACGAGATATTCTCGGGCTTTATCTGTGATCATACGTCCTCTTTGGGTGCGCACCAAAAATCCACTTTGGATCAAAAAAGGTTCGTAATAATCCTCCAGAGTGGTTTTGTCTTCGCCCGTTACGCTTGCAAGAGTCTCAAGTCCGATAGGACCGCCCTTGTAAAGGTCTTGGATAAGTTCCAAAATTCTTCTATCCATACTGTCTAAACCATAACGATCGATTTTATAAAGCTCAAGAGTTTGTTTACTAGTTTCTAGGTCGATAGCACTTTTGTTCAAGTGGCAGGCAAAATCTCTAACTAATCTCAAAAGTCGATTTGCTATTCGAGGAGTGCCTCTGCTCGCTTCAGCTAAGCAAAGTGCAGACGGTGTGTCGATATTGATACTCAAAATATTTGCACTTTGTTTTATGATAACAGCAAGCTCTTCTGGTAGGTAATATTCCATGCGATGAATGTGGATAAAACGGTCTCTTAGAGGAGCACTGAGGTATCCTAGCTTAGTAGTTGCCCCCACTAAAATAAATTTATTAATGTCCAATCTCATCATGCGTGAGCTGTTGCCCTTACCGCTAGATAGGTCGATTTGGAAATCCTCTAAGGCTGGATATAAAAGTTCTTCGGTGATTTTATTCATGCGGTGAATCTCATCGATAAACACTATATCGCCCTCAGAGACTGACATTAAGATCCCAAGAATATCTTTTGGTCTTTCAAGCGCTGGAGCCGAAAAAATATGAGCATTAGTGCCCAAGGTTTTAGCTAGTAAATAAGCGCAACTCGTTTTACCAAGGCCAGGCGGACCATAAAGCAAAATATGTCCCATACTAGCTATATCATTTCGTTTGGAAGCGGCCGAAATAGCGATATCTAGAATCTTTCGTAATTTGGTTTGACCAATATAATTATCAAAACTCTTTGGTCTTAGGGAGCTATCTTGTTGGTTGTGTTCGTAATTTGAGTCAGCTAATGTCGGTTCAGGGCTAAGGCTTCTCTGATTTTGTGGAGTATTGGTATTAAATGAGCTAGTTATGGACACTTACATAAGTAAGAATATCATTATACTTTATCTTTGTAAAGAGCAAAAATTTACATATATAAATTTTTGCTTTCTGAGTTTTCAAGTTTATTTTCTTTATTATAGACTCTAGTTTCAAAATCATTAAAATAATCGACCGCTGTGGAGGCAAAGAGTTTTTTAAAATATGTATCCTGGTCCCCATGAAGTCTGGCACATTGGGCTTCCATATAAAGAGTGAAGCACGAGTACGGGTCAAGTTTTGTAATTTCTTCCACTGCGAATTTGGCGATTTTTTTTGAATAAGGAGATTGTAATTTAATAAGTATTTGTTTTAGATCCATTAGTAAATCGGTTGAGCTACTGTCTATAAATTCACTCTTTAAAAACTCTTGATCTACTGATACTTGGTTTTTGAAATAAATAATTTTTTGTAAGAAGTGATCTTGTGTATAAAATCGCGTTGCCCCCATATTGAGTGCTAGTTTGCTAATCATTGGTTCATTGATAAAATGGGCGGCACTGTTTGCATAAATTTCAAATGGTTTGAGAGGATTAGGATTATTTTTCATTTCGGCACAAAAAATAAATCCATAGTCATCTAATAAATTATAAATATTCTCAGTGATTGCAAGAGAACCGTAGCTGTATGCAAATTGTTGCGTATAATTTTCATTCTCTACTAAGTAAAAATATTTTTGTTGTAATTCATTTTGTTCTTCGATTCGATAATCTATCCAACGCTCATCACATAAAAGTGTTTTTAGATAACTTAGATTATTTTTTAACTCTTCATCAGATATTTCTTGTTTAAAATCTTGACCTATGTTTTTTTCAAGAAATCTAAATTGTAATTTTTCAAAACCCCTATTAACACTAGGTCTTAGAATAATTGTAGGCATAGAGTCATAAATATAATTCAGTGTGCAGGCTGAAATTGGACCTAGTTCGTATGCTTCGTTAAATAAATCAAGAGCTATTTGGTAATTGAAAATATCCAATTGAATAAATTTATAATTTTTATCTTCCTCAAAATCTCTAAGAATCCTTAGTTTTTTAATTTCTTTTAGAGCACTAGTACTAAAATCAGCTAATATTACAAAAATTCGATCCAAGATATTTTCGTTATATGCCGCTTTTAATAAGTATTTTGCAAATAGTCCAGAGCCAGAGCCCAGGTCTAGAATTTTGAGTTTATAATCACTTGGGTAGTTGTGTAAATTATTTTTTAAAACTCTAATAAAAGATAAAGCGTGAGCATAACTATTTGTAATCCCACTAGGTATCGGGTTGCCAGTATTTAAAGAG
>JBEAYS010000071.1:0-20786 GCA_041170505.1 Cyanobacteriota bacterium | reverse complement strand
AGGATTGAAGCTGATAAGGGGTTTTACTTCTACGATAATTTTCCCAGAATTGTAAGATGGTACAATCGCTGTCGAGACAAGGGTTTCAAAGTATTGCTTAGAACTTTCGATTTGTTCGTCGATTTTATGCTTGTCTTTAAAGGCGGTATATAGCCTAGAGCTTTTCACAAGATCAAATTTTAGATTTTTGGTATTGCCGGTTCCGTAAATTTTGGTTTTTAGTGTGATCGCTTCACCAGGCAGGGCGACTAGGTTTGAGATTTCGTTATTGACGGCGAGCTCTCCGACATATCCACTAAAATCTTTGGGCGCGCCAGGCGGCAAATCTTTTATTTTAAAACTTAGGCTATTAGTTTTTATGGTTTTTTCTCTATCTACCAAAAAGGGATTCATGATTCCAAAAGGATCAAAAAAATTAGATGGCTGTATTGCATCTTCTACTAAGGTCGCCTGAATTTCATGTCCAGGGATAGTCAGAGAGCCAGATTTAATGGGGAATGCGATGAAATTAAGCTCGTAAACCAAGTAATCAAGCCCGTTATACGATTCTTGATATTCTCTGGCGGTGTCATCCTTGCGGATTATAAAATTTTCGACATTCAGAGGAGTTATATTTAGAGTGCGCAAATTGCCTCTGTGATAGATTTTGAGCTTGAGATTGATTTGTTGATTTTTGTAGGGATTGGTATTATTCGTCTCAAGGCGTGCGATTAAATTTTCTTTGTAACTGCGGATTGGGCTCACGGGGGCACTGTGCGGTATGTTTGCACTGGTGTTCGTGCTGGTGTTCGTGTTCGTGCTCGTGTTCGTGCTGGTGTTTGCGCTGGTGTTCGTGCTCGTGTTCGTGTTTGCGCGCACATTGATCGTGATAGGCTCTGTCTGCGCGGTTTCAAGACCATCAGTCATAGTCGCTGGCGGCAGAGTTATAGAACCAGCATGCTTGGGAATAATAGTAAAAGTATAAGTTTTGTTTTGGGACGTGACGCCGTTTATAATTTGGAAGCTTGTACTGCTCGAGTTAGCAACTACTTGGTAATCAGCAGTATCAAAGGGGAAGCTTAGATTTTTTAGTTTAAAATCATCGACTATAATCATCAAATTTAGGCTTTGACCAAGATTAAGGTCTGTGCGGTTTACTTGTGATCTCAGGCGCGCGCTAATTGGCTGAATGCTCAAAATTGCAAGCAATAATATAAGCTGGAAACATCTATAATAAAAATTTTTAAATTTAGAGACTTGCATCGTTGATTTTACTAATCGTCTGCGTGCTTGATTTACCCTCAATCAGGCTTATAATCTTTATTTTACAACCTAATTGCTGTGCTGTTTTGTATTCGGGCCAATTTTTTAATTCATCAGGGCTGTAGTCACCACCTTTGGTATAGACATCGGGCATAACTTTTTTTAAAAAATTACAAGCATCTGTTTCTTCAAAGATAATTACAAAATCTACAGGCTTAAGTCCAAGTAATAGTTCTGCTCTGTCAAATTGATTGTTAATCGGTCTGGAAGTGCCTTTTAGGGCTTTGACACTGAAGTCTGAATTTAGCCCTACGACAAGTAAATCTCCAAGTTTTTTGGATTGTTCTAGGTATCGTAAGTGTCCGATATGCAAAATATCAAAACAACCATTTGTCGCTATAATGCGCTGTCCTGCTTGGCGAGCGTGTTCTATCTGGTTTAAAATATCTTTTTCACTCATTGGCTGGAAAACATTTGTCAATTAGGCAATTGCTGTCAGGAAGCGGGCATTCTTGCCTATCTTTCATCTTATCCCATTCTTTTGAAAAGCACTCACGTGCTCGTACATAGTTATAAAGCAAATCAAACATTTCAACTGGATCTCTTGAATGCATCGAGCTGAGTGCTTTTAGTGAATAAAATTCCTCACTATAACCAAGAGCAAGGTTCATATTAAACATCCTGCGACACAGAGGTAAACCTGTTTTACTGCAGGACTCGACGTGAGTGTGCTCGGACATGAAATTAGATAGCTTTAGTGCCAGTGCGCGACTCGTACATGGTCCTAATCGCTTCAGGAACAGGCTTAGGAGGCTCTGGTTCTTCTTTTGTATCTTCTTTGATTTGTTTAGCGATTCTAGCAAGATCCTTAGTCATCTCATAGATATTGGGCTCAATATCGGTTAGGTCGCTAAGAACTGAATTGATGATATGGCTTGGTTCTCTGTAGTGTTGTCTTGGCATTGTAGTACTATATCTTACCATTTTTTAACTGCCCTCCTTAATTTTTCATAGGATAATAAAAAACTTATCTAGATCTTGAATGTTTTACTTATTATCCCTAAGCCCCTAAGGGTGGCTGGGAAAAATACAAATTATTCAAGCCCAGACTAGATAATTTAAATGCTATGAAAAATTAAAAAGAGCAGTTCTTGGGGGGTAAAATTTCAAATGCGTATTATGTTTAATATCGCAACGATCGCGCTTTATCTTAAACACCCAGTACGTCAGCCAAAATCTCTTCCACTTCAAGATCTATCAAGGTATCCACCGAATCTAGAGTCTCTTGGCCCGCAAGCTCAGCTAAGGTGCGTTTATTAGTGTTTAGCGCAATTTCAGTTTCGCGTAGTTTTCTTTCAAGGTCCCTCAGCACGGTGCGAGTAAAAAATATAGACTCAGTAAAATTATTTTCAGATGCTTCGCTAGCGTCCATGCGAGCTGGCACTAGTTCGAATTTGATTAGTTCTTTTTGGACTTTTGCTTCTTTGTAGGCGTAGTAAGCAGTTCTAAGCCGCTCAGCGACTTCATCTACTAGCATAAACAAAACTATCATATCGGTCTTAGTGACTTGCTGATTGTGTTGGTTTTGACCGTTTACATTATCCACCACATCGCCAATCACTCTGGCTCCCACCGCCGATCCTCCGCTCACAAGAGCATTGTTAGCAACAGCAGAAACAGCATAAAAAGGCACAAATAAAGCTCTTGATAAAACCTGCATCACGGCGTTGTTTGATTCGATTTCATTAGGGTTTTGTGAAAGGGATTTGATTATAAATTGGATGGTGCGATTTCTAGCTATAGTAGCCCGCCAAAGCTCTAATAGTTGTTCTTTTTCTGTTTGAGAAAAGAAATCCTCTCTAGTGGTCTGTGAGGCTGTTTCGTTACTTATGCTCGGAAAAATAAAATCCAAGGCTTGTTGTTCGTTAGCCTTGAGCTCTTCGCGCTTCAGTTCCAGATCAGTTTTTTTCTTTACTGCTTGGGACTTAGATTCTTGCTTTTCTTTCTTGCTTGATTTTTTAGATTTGACTTCCCTAGTCCCTTGCTCAGGTTTAGATCGTTTTTCTTGACCTTGATTTTTTTCATTATTTTCTCTAGAGGTTTTGATGTCTTCATATTTGGGTGTATTCCCAGATTTGGTTAACTCTTGGTTAAGATTAACGGAGCTAGAATCCACTAGAGGAACGGTATTGCTGGATTTGTTTTTTAGCATTTCTTCTACGCGTTTAAGCTCTTCTTGATTTTTTTCTTGATCTTCTTGAAGTTTTATAATCTCAAGTTCTGGGCTAGTTTCGCGCGAAGATTTTGTACTTAGCTTCTTTTCAAGCTTTTCTCTTTTTTCAAGTTCTTTTTGGTATGCGTTTTTTGCATTAGCCGGCGTTTTAAACACAAGCGCACTCAAAATATATAAAACTAAACCTAGTTTTTTTTGCATATTAGGCTGTGATCTTTTCTTTTGCCATTTGTCTTAGGGTGTATTGCAGAATACCACCATTCCTGTAGTACTCAATCTCTATCGGGGTTTGCAGTAAAATCCTTGCTGGGATATTTACTTTTTGCCCATCTTTTTTTGTGGCTTGAATCTTTATTTCTTGGTATGGCTTGATATCATCGTTTAAACCCAATATATCGAATACTTCAGAACCATCAAGCCCATTTTCAGCCAGTACCTTTCCTGTGGTTTCGATCGGTAGAATACCCATCCCGATTAGGTTTGATCTATGGATTCGCTCAAAGGACTCAGCGCAGACAGCATGAATATTAAGAAGCATTTGACCTTTAGCCGCCCAGTCTCTAGAGCTACCATTACCAAATAATTTACCAGCAAAAACTACGCAAGGAGTAGATTCAGCTTTATATTTTAGGGATGCTTCAAATACCGACATCTCAGTCTGGGAGCCGTCTTGACTGAAGTATTTAGTTTTGGGTCCTGACGAGCCAGGCACTAAAAGATTATTTAAGCGGATATTAGCGAAGGTGCCGCGAGTCATAACCCTGTCATTGCCACGTCTTGAGCCGTAGCTATTAAAATCTTGATCTTCGACTCCTTGCGAGCGCAGATAAATAGCGGCATCTGAGCTTTTGGCGATATTACCGGCTGGAGAAATATGATCTGTGGTAATTGAATCCCCCAGACTAAGAATACAGCGCGCGCCTTTGATCTCAGTGATTGTGCCAACTTGGTTATTAAAGCTTTCAAAGTAAGGAGGGTTTTGGATATATGTGTTTTTTGGATCCCACTGATAAATATCACCTGAGCTTGAATCTATTGAGTTCCAGAGTGCTGTTCCCTTGGAAACCTGTGCATAGATGTTCTCGTACATGAGCGGATCCATCACTTGATTTATTACAGCCGTGATTTCTTCTTTAGTTGGCCAGATATCACTTAGCATTATGGAGCCTTGGATAGGCTCAGTGAGAGGATTCCAGTTAACGTTACCTTTTAGAGCTAGCGCTACTACTAAGGGAGGCGACATTAAGAAATTAGCTTTTATTGAAGCGTGAATCCGACCATCGAAGTTTCTGTTGCCAGAAAGCACGCTAGTGAAAACCTTATCTGGATTGGCTTTTACAGCTTCTTCACCTGATGGAGATAAAGGTCCGGAGTTGCCGATACAAGTAGTGCACCCATACCCGACTATATTAAAGCCAAGTTTATTAAGGGGCTCAAGTAAACCGGCTCTTTCTAGATACTCTCGAACTGCTTGAGATCCCGGTCCTAGAGAGGTTTTGACTTTTGGGTTAATGGTCAGACCTTTTTCAAGAGCTTTTTTGGAAACAAGTCCAGCGCCGATCATTACAGCTGGATTAGAAGTATTGGTACAGCTAGTAATAGCCGCTATCAAGACATCTCCGTGGTTTTCTGGGCTATCTGCCTGTCCCAGACCGTGTTTGTCTGTAGGGCGTGCTAGCGCTTCAGCGAATTTGGTTTTTAGGTCATAAAAATTTATACGATCTTGAGGTCTTCTAGGACCAGAAACACTTGGCTTGATATCTGCTAGGTTAATTTGATAATTAGCACTAAAAGATCCTGCGTCTCTCTCCAGACCCCATAGAAACTGGGCTTTGAAGTATTGTTCTACTCTCAATACTTCTAACTCTTTTCTGCCAGTGCGGCGCATATAATTTAGTACTTCTTCATCAACTGGGAAAATTCCGACTGTCGCTCCGTATTCAGGGCACATATTAGAGACAGTTGCTCTCTCTTCAAGTGTCAGAGAGCGGCATCCAGCTCCATAAAATTCGACAAATTTACCTACTACTCCGATCTTGCGCAAAAACTCAGTTACATAGAGAGCCAAATCAGTGGCAGTAATAGCACTATCCAGCGCGCCCACAAGCTCTATGCCAATTACTTCTGGAGTCGGCATGGTGACTGGTTGTCCGAGCATCGCCGCTTCAGCTTCAAGCCCACCTACCCCAAATCCAAAAACACCTAGACCATTAATCATAGTAGTGTGTGAGTCTGTTCCTACGCAGGAATCAAAGAATATCTCTCCATTCCGCTCTAGGACTACATTGGCAAGGAACTCCATATTTACTTGGTGAATTATTCCGAATCCAGGTGGCACAATTCTGGTTTGATCAAAAGCTTGCTGAGCCCATTTTAAAAACTTAAATCTCTCGTTATTACGCTCAAATTCAAGCTTTTCATTTAACTCTGCTGAGTTGGCTTGCCCAAAGGAATCTACTTGAATTGAATGATCAATTACTAAATCTAGTGGCACAAGGGGATTGATGGAATTGGCTGATAGACCGACTTTACTAGCCGCGTCTCTCATCGCTGCCAAATCAACAAATAACGGAACTCCCGTGAAATCTTGCAAAACAACTCTTGCTGGGGAGAAAGGAACCTCTCCCTGACCGGGATTGCTGGGATTGTAGTTAACAAGGTTTAAAATTTCTTCTTCGCGAATCTTCTTACCATCAAGATTTCGAAGCATTCCTTCAAGGACTATTTTCAAGCTAAAAGGTAGTTTTTGGAGGCTTCCGTATTTGCTTTCTGCCTTAGCTAGGGAATAATACTTATATTGATTTGACTTAAGTTCAAGAGTGTCTAAAAAATCATTTTTTGTGCTCATAACTATATTTTAAGCCAGAAACAGCTAAGTTGATTCCATTAATATTTTGTTTTGATATTTGTCAATCCTGTAAATATATAGTAAAATCCTATTAATGGTGCTTTTAGCAGAAAAAAAACTTCTTAACGATAATGAAATCAACGCTTTTGTAAGTCTCTTGGATGGAGCTGAGGATAAGACCTTGCATCTAATGTCCGAGCAAATCGTTAATTTTGAGGACACGACCCTCAAGAATATAGAAAACAAAATTTCCCAAAAAGATGATCCTAAAATAATCCATAATTGGCATTTTATTAATAGGCAACATTTAATCAAGCAACTACAACAATGGAAGCAAAAGCCTGAGTTGGAGACTGGATTATTCCTTTTGGCTCGTCTCAAAAACCCAGGTCTACTCGAGCAACGTTATAGTGCGATCTTGGACAACTACGCTCAAAGAGCCGCTGATAGATTGAGTCCTACTAGTACTAAGGATGATGTTGTGCGCGCCATTAATGAGGTAATTTTCAAAGAAGAAGTTTTTGTGGGTAATCAGCTTGATTATTATGATTTGGATAATAATTTTATTCATACTGTCATTGATAAAAAAACAGGTAATCCGATAATGATGTCCTCACTCTATATTTTGGTGGGACGCCGCTTGGGACTTGATATTCAGGGAATTGGTACGCCTGGGCATTTTATAGTGCAATTAGATGGTATGCTACTTGATCCGTTTTTTGGTGGCCGCGAAGTTACAAAAGATGAATGTGTCCTGCGCGCTCAGGAGCTAAGTGTCGTTTGGCATGATGAATATCTAGATCCTATTGATGATAGGGCTATTATTGCAAGATGTATCCGTAATATTATTTCGGTTTATAAAAAACATAATGACTACGATAAAGCTTCTGATTTGACGGCAATCTTGAAGATGGTTTAAGGATTCGCCTCAAAACTTCGTTTTTCAGCGAATCCTTAAACTCCCCATAATCTAGTTTTGATTTGATGATATTAAGGATAATTCAATGAGCCCTATTCCAGATTTTAATGATTTCTCTAAGACGTCACTTAAGCCGGCTTTTCTTTCTGGACTTGCGCTGCAAGCAGGCTCTGAGCGTGGTATCGCGCCAAGTGGATTCAATAACGCAACTAAGCCTGTCGAAAATATAGAGTTTCCAAACTTGTTTTATTCTTTTACACAAAGCAATAATCCAAAAACCAAATTTAGTAATAATTTTAATTCTGCGGATACTAAGCTTAGTGAGGCTTGGGATTCTGTGATCAATTTTAATAAACCGGAAGAACTGGGTTAAGGATTTCTGAAAAACGAAGTTTTGAGGCGGAATCCGCCTTTTTTAGTGGATCCTTAAAGATTATCAATCTAGAAAAATTCTACTTGTTGATAATCTTCGTCAATAAGCCATGCTTGAATCAGTATCAGTGACTGCTTCACAGCCAATTGAACAGTGTTCAATTGATCAGGCGTGAATTTTTTCAAAACGTAATCTCCGCGAAGATCTCCGCCTGGATCTGGACCTACGCCAAATTTTAAGCGATGAAAATTTTTATCACCGCCGAGCTTTTGAATAATGTCTTCTACTCCGTGTTGCCCGCCAGCACCGCGATTGAATGCCATCCGCAGTTTTGCAGTATCAAGAGCGACATCGTCATGAATGACTAAAATATCCTCGCTAGCAATTTTAAAATAACTTTTAATCGCCTGAAAAGCTGTCCCTGATTGGTTCATAAAAGTTTGGGGTTTAGCTAATATGATTTCAACCTCTTGAGAAAAATCTTGGCTGATCGTTTTTTTTTGATAAATAATTTTGTTTGGAGAGCCAGTTATGGATTCGGTCTCAGGCTGATTTTCTATGGTAAGAGGTACTTTTACTTTTTGGTGTTTTTTGTAGTTAATGGTGATTTTGCCAGAGCCTATTAGTGCGGAAAATTGTTTTTCTTTTTTTAAATCAATCCCAGCAAAATCAGCCAAGGCATCAACAACTTCAAAACCGATATTATGCCGGGTCCAATTATAGCGGTCCCCAGGGTTTCCCAGTCCGATTATGAGTTTTTTTTGGATGGGCATGATTGCTATCTATCTACGTCCGGCAGAATCACATCTAGTGATGAGAATATAGCTACTACGTCAGCTACTGGTGTGCCCTCAGCAAGCTTAGGCAAAAACCCAGTCGGGAACCAGCTTGGTGAGCGCCATTTGAGGCGGTATGGTACTTGAGTGCCATCACTGATTAAGTGCACTCCCATTTCGCCGCGCGGTGATTCGACAATTTCGTATGATTCGCCGGCTGGGCACTTGAAGCCAGGTAAAAGTTTTTTGGCTTGGAGCTCAGTTTCTGACTGGGCTTGCTCGCCTCCAGGCAGTTTGCGGATTTTTTCGATAGCTTGTAAAATAATTTTGCAAGACTCTCTAATCTCATCAATTCTGCACTTGTAGCGCGCGTAGACATCGCCTTCAGGGCGGGTTATGACCTTAAAATCCATCTCTGAATAAAGCGAGTAAGGCTTATCACGTCTAACATCATAATCGTGTCCGCTGGCTCTAATATTAGGACCGGTTAAACCCCACTCCAGACCTTCTTTTGCGTCGATTACGCCTACTCCTTGTGTGCGGGCTTTTACAATTGGGTTGTTGCTTATAATATCCTCGTATTCATCGGTATAGCCAAGAAGTTTTTCTTTAACCAGGCTTTCAGTTTTGCCAAGCCAGCCTTCTGGAACGTCTTTAAACACGCCGCCTATGCGCATATAATTAAACATCATTCTTTGACCAGAGATTTCTTCTAGCAGTGACAAGATCGATTCTCTGTCACGAAAAGCATAGAAGGGAAATCCCATCATAGCTCCAAGATCGAGCATGAAAATCCCTAGTGATAATTGGTGTGAGCAAATTCTATTTAGCTCAGCGCATATAATTCTGAGGTATTCAGCTCTCTGAGGCACTTTGAGACCGGCGATTTTTTCTACAGCCATAACATAGGCGTGAGAATCAGACATACCAGCCAGGTAGTCCACGCGATCAACAAGGGCTTGATACTGAATGTAATTGCGGTTTTGTGCAAGCCACTCCATACCCCTATGTAAATAACCTACAACAGGCTGACAGCTCGTGATGATTTCACCGTGGGTGGTAATCTTTAGTCTTAGAACACCGTGGGTTGAAGGGTGCTGAGGACCCATATTAATTACAAGATCTTCTGTCTTGAGTCCGGTGCCGATGTCTTGGTCTGTTATTGCCATATATATTTTTATTCTACCAAGGTTTTTTTGAACTGCCCTCCTAAACTTATCATCAAACTAAAAATATCTTTATCCTGACTAGAAAAATCCAATTTTACTGACAAGACCATTACCCCCTTGGCTCATAGTCTAAAATGTCCATAAGGATTTTTAGGTTTTAGCTCAACAAGCATCGACGACTCTTACGTGTCTAGAAGGGTTAGTAATTGTCACGGGCAAAGTCGATGCGTAGATTGAGCGACACACAAAAAATACGAGAAAAATCGAAGATTTTTCGAGTCTAAGCACAATTTCAAAATTACTAACCCTAGGAGAAAGTCTATGTGAAGTTAAGGAGAGCAGTTCAAATGAGTTATGTTAAGCTATATATCAGTGGGTAATAACACTCTCAGCCAAAAACAAATTTTCCAAATCCGGCAACAACAATACTCTAGCCCGGATCTAGACCTTGTCGAGGCTCCCTGGGGCTTTGGGGGCACTGATAATCTTGCCCAAGAGGGTGCTCATGCTTTTTTGGGTAATCAAGAACTGGTCAAAAAGCTAACGGCGATCGGCTCTGTCGCGCGTGAAATTCATCCGCCCTCGCTAGGTCCTTTTGAAGTCGAAGAAGAGCCTCAAAAAATTCGTAATCTAACAGCAATCCTTACTGTAAATAATTGGCTCGCTGATACAGTCAAGCATTCTCTAGCTGAAGGGCATATCCCAATTGTGTTTGGCGGGGACGGTTCTTTGAGTATCGCTAGTGTTTCTGCCTTAGTTGAGTTTTATGGGCCGCCTGCGCGAGATGATATTGGGATAATTTGGATTAGTAATCATTTTTGCAATAGCTCTCCGCGCGTAACAAAAAGCTGGAACGCAAACCGGATGACCTTTACAGCCCTAACTTTTACTGGTGAAGCTAAGCATACAGATTTTATTAAGCTAATGAATTTTAGAAATTTACCAGCTCCAATTTTTAATAAACGAAACGTCGTTCATTTTGCTATTAACCACAAATCCGCTCAGGAAGCTGAAGAGCATAGGTTCTTCACTATGGAAGAAATAGAAGAAATCGGCGTTACTGAAGCTATCAATCAAGCGATTGATGCTCTGGAACACTGCAAGCATCTACATTTGATCTGGGATGTGAATTCACTAGATCTAGGGGGTGTCAGTAATTATTCGCTTGGACAGCTTCGATACCGCGAAGCTCTGAGTATCGCTCGAATTATAGATGTGCGCATCAGGCGCCAAAACAAGCTCCGTTCTATCGATATTGTCGAGCATTGCCCGTCTCGCGAGGCTTGGGACAAAAAAGGTGAGACTGCCGAATGGATTACCGATATTTTGTGTAATATTTTTGGCGAAAATATTTTTAATGCCGCCCGAAAGTACTAATATATTTGTTAGGGGGATTCCGCCTCAAAACTTCGTTTTTCAGCAAATCCTTAACCGATTTTTAAACTAGCTTTGATTTTATAACAGCGTGAGTAATGTTTATCACAATCAAAAAACGATAAAACCTCAAAGTGCTCAAGGGGCCAATAGTCAAGTAGATCAGCTCCGCTCTGCTCTTGAAGCCAAGCTAAAATCAAGTACCGAAGCTGGTCTTGTCCAAGATATTCAAGTTATAAAAACGGCCCTTAAAAAACTAGACGAAAGTTCTAGAAATCTATCTCAAACTCAAACCCAGGCAGTAGCTGGATCCCAAGTTCACGCCGCCCAAGCGCGCCAGGTAATAAATCCTGTTTCTGGTGTTATCAGCGAGAAGGAAGCTTTAGCGATTAAATCAATTAGAGGAGTAACAAGCGCAGTTTTACCGGCTGGAAAGCAATTTGCCTCTATGGAAGGTCGCGAACCATCTAACGCTAGTTATATGAAAGCAAATATTAAGGGTCTTTTTGATCTTGTTGCTACGAAGAATGTTTAAGGATTTCGCCTCAAAACTTCGTTTTTCAGCGAATCCTTAAGCTGGATCTTGGTTTTTTGGTGTTTGTGAGAAATTTAGAAGAGCAGTTGAAAATTGTTAAAAAAAGCTTGACAGGCGTAAATACAAAATGCTACTATCTTTATCATACAGATTTGACCAGTCCCGAACTTCTTAAATCTTACTCCCCTGATAAAAATCTAAAACACAAACATTAAGTCTCAGATAAGTCCTGATCCCTAGTGCTGGTGCGGATAACACTATAGTTATGCTATAATGTTATTATAATTTAGATGAA
Source organism: Cyanobacteriota bacterium (assembly GCA_041170505.1). GTDB lineage: Bacteria > Cyanobacteriota > Vampirovibrionia > LMEP-6097 > LMEP-6097 > JBEAYS01. The sequence continues at coordinate 9,022 of JBEAYS010000071.1, read as the reverse complement.
TACGGAGACACCTATGCAAAAAACAAATGCTAAAAATTCTGCGTATCTTGAAGAGCTTAATCCAGCGATGATTAATGGAGCCTCTAAGATGAAATCGGCTTCGCTTAATCCTAATAACGTTGGCGATCATTCTAATTTGATAGCAGATTACGATCTGGATCAAGAATCTTTAGATTTAGAGTTGGATTTAGACACTAAGTCTACCGATAATTTTATAATCCAAGATGAGTTTAGCTCGTATGACCCGCTTAGAGAAGAGGATTCAGCTTTAACTCACGGATTAAGACCTCGCGGTCAAAGACGCCTTGGTAAGACCACAAGAAAAAACACTCTATTTGATGATTATTCAGAAGATGATGTTTGGAATTTATTAGGCTTTTTAGATGGGCTCTGGAGACGGCTTGCCGAGACCGTTGAAGAGGTCGTAGATGAATTTGAGAATTGGAATAGGTGGTTTAAAAAAGAAAAAAAACAACCGCCCACTCCAGATTCAGCTAAAGTAATTTATATCAGAGAAGAATTTAACACCAAGCGCAGTCCCCATATGTGGAAGTCAAACCCAGATAGGAAGTGGATTCTAAGTTTTGGGAATAATAAAATTAATAATGTGGTTTCTGCTGTTCTCTATAAATACCAAAACGAAACTATAAGCAAAGACGCCTAAAAACTTCTTTTTCAGCGAATCCTGAAAAATCTAAAATCACTATCAAAGAACGTTGTTCTATGGCTATATATGTTCATAACACGTTAGAAAGGCTCTAAAAAGTGTTTTTTAGACCGATCTTCATACCTACATAGGATAATCATGAGCAACAGCATAATTAGTAACCTACATAAAACCATGACTAAATTAGATGAAAACACTCTGGTTTCTGGTCTGAAAAGCAGATTTAAAGAACTAAGTCAGAGTCTTCCTGATCTACTGGGCCGAGTAGATGTATCAGGACACTTAAAAGTCAACACACTCAAAAAAAATCTCCTTAAGCGATTAGATTCTAAGCGAAAAAAGTTTCGCTTAGCTTTGGAATCGCTCGGATGGGGCACTCTAGCTGATATGCTTGATGCCGCTTTCTGCGGGGAAAAACTTAACATTTGGGTCTAAACTTTCCCAAACCAACCAATCGCTATTTTTCTGTCCATCTCATCTCGACGGGTAATGGACAGAAAAATTTTTTTGGGATTAATTTTTACGCACAAATGCTCTATTAGGCTTATGTTCCTGACGTGGTCTTGCGATAGCTAAGGTATTTTCTGGTACTTTTTTGGTGACCACAGAGCCAGCCGCTATCATACTATCCTTGCCAATCTCAATCGGGGAGACTAATACAGAATTAGCTCCAGTAGAGACATTCGCTCCAATGGTGCACTCGTGCTTAAGACCACTGCGATGATCATAGTTCGCTATTACTGTCCCTGCCCCAAAATTACAGTGGGTCTTTATTTTGGCATCGCCCAAGTAAGTCAAATGCGAAGCTGAAGTATTGTCGCCAATAGCAGAATTTTTTACTTCCACAAAACTTCCCAAACGCACATTATCACCGATATCACAGCCTTCTCTGATGTGAGCATAGGGGCCGACTTGGCAGTTTTTACCCACACTACTTCTTGAGAAGTGAGACTGGATGACGCTTGATCCTGAGCCGATTTCAGCGGGTCCATAGATATAAGTATTAGGGCCAATTTCGCAATTATTACCGATAGTTACGCGGCGTTGAATAAAAGTACTAGGATAAATTACTGTATCTCTGCCGATTTCAACTTCTGGACTAATCATAGTGCTAGCTGGATCGATAATCGTGACACCGTTCTCCATGAGCTCTTGAAGATAGGCTTCGTTTTTGAGCTTGAATACTAACGCCAAATCCTCTCTGGTATTGACTCCTAGCACCTCGTATGGATTTTCTAGCTCAAAAGTAGAGCTAGAGTGCCCCTGGGTATAAGACCAACCAACTAAATCTGTGAGGTAATATTCTTCTTGTGCGTTGTTGTTGCCAAGATGGTTTAAGCCTTTGCTGATAGTATTCCATTCCATGCAATACACTCCAGCATTGACTTCTAGGATAGATTTTTCTGCTTCGCTACAATCTTTATCCTCTTTTATGGCCATAATATTATGATTTTTTCTGATTATACGCCCGTAGCCATCAGGGTTTTGGAGGTTACAGCTTAATATGGACATATCCAAAATATTTTCTTGGTGAAATTTGATCATATTGTTTAGAGTCTTAGGCTGAATAAGCGGTGAATCCCCGTTTACGACTAGTACTGTGCCTTTATAGCCCTCTAGTTTTTCGCGCGCGCACATTAGTGCGTGCCCGGTGCCGAGCTGTTCGGTTTGGATTACTTGGGTTACAGGGTAGGCGTGTAAGAAGCCTTGCACTTCTTCAGCTTTATAACCGCAAATAACAATTATTTCTTCAAGATCAACATCCGCCAAGCTATCAAGCACCCACGCTAAAATAGGTTTATCAAAAACCCTATGCAAAACTTTAGGAATTTTGGATTTTAATCTAGAACCGCGCCCTGCGGCTAAAACAATAGCTTTTACCATATAAGGCATAATAGCACCCAAAACTCAGTGATTTCTCTATCTAGAATCAAAGCCAAAAACCCAATAATTTATTTCTTTAGTTTTAATAATTTCTTAATGTTGTAAAGACTAGACATGGGGGTTTAACCCTGTTATCATAGTAAGAACCTAAAGAAATACATTAATAGGTCACTGACATCTTTCCAAGTTTCTGTATCAAACTTGGTTTTGAAAGAAGAGATTTAACCGGTCTTACTTTCTCGTAAAAATTAGTTAATAGTTCAACCGTAACCGTTGATTAGATGTAAGCCTTAGAGGTTCACCCGAACCTCTCTGGACTTGCACGCAAAAAGGTGAGAAATCATGACTCCAATTGTAGCATTAGTATTAGCAGCAGCTCCTTTTTTTGCTAATAATTCTACAGCTAGAGCTTTTGCTGGTAATTCTGCTATTACATCTGCTGAATCTTGTGTTCCTTCTGATAATAGAAATAATGGCGTAAAACTTTGCAGAGCTCAATAGTTTCAAGCCGCCATCTGAGTTATTTTATTTTTTGAATCCGATAATGCTTTTTGTGCTGGAAGAAGGTTAATTTCTTTTTCTAGATTTTTCTTGGCTTCTATTTCAGCTAGCTTACGATTTAGATTTTCGAGGTTTTGGGATTCGACTCTATCTTTTAGCTCTTGTTCGACTTCTCTGGAGTGCTGACCGCATTCGGAGAATAATCGTTTTAGCTCCCACGGAATAACTGCTGATTTAGTGAGATAAAAACCAAGGTCTCCTAAAATTCCAAGTTTGCTTTTGTATTTTTCAGCAATTTCATCAGAGAGTTGATCTCGGTTTTGAGTGGCTTGAGGTCTAATATCGACACCATACATATTTGGGATTTTTGGATCGAACATTCCAAACATTGGCGAATATATATATTTTGATAAAGTTACAAAAAGTGGTTTGGTTATATCTTCAATAGCATCTGAAGTTCTCTTCCAGATTCTGTGGCTTAGATAGGTCCAATCATCAGACATTCTGTCGGTCTTAGCGACATTGAGAATGCCGTTAGATAAATAGGTCGCTGGTATCTCGACAACCATTCTGAGTATGTTTGATAAGCTTGCTCCGTTCATAAATGGAATGAATTTACTGAGGTAAGTACCGAAAGCGTCAGCCGCGTACTGCGTAAATGGCACGAGCATTTTTTCAACTACGCTAGCTTTATGGCAAGCATCGAAGTTCGCGCCACCATTGAAGTGCATGCCGACTCCGTTGTGAAGAAGAGTAGTGTTAAGCCTAAATAATGACGTAGTAAGAATTGATAGTAAAACTCTAGGTATGGATTTAGCTTCTTCAAATCCAAATGCTGTAGTGCCTTTTGGCATAAAGAAAGATCCGATAAAGCTTCCACCAGTAACAGCAAGTAAGCGCTTCATATCGATTTGTGGATTTGATTCTAGAGCGATAGGCTCACCCTTGCTATTAGTCTTAATCTCTCCGTTCTCTTTTTTCTCGTAGATAGGCTTGTTTTCATTATCAAGCAGTGGTTTGCCTGCGTGTATACCAATCAGGGACAGCGTACTATCGACATAAGGTTTAATGTGCGTACCGAAGCCCTTGCTGAGCCATTTGCTGAGCTGATAGAACGGATGATTGTTTTCTATAATTTCTTGCTCGATTAATTTGTTTTCTTCGCTCATATTGTCTTGCGTAGAGATAGAGTTGACGTTTTGTCCTTGAGTCATCGCTCGAGAGAAGATAACGCAAGGCAAGGCAAATATCTGAGAGGATAACTCAGGTGCGATATATGGAAGCTTGAATAAGCCAAGGAAGCTATGATTACCATTGAGAAACCTAACTGCAAAAGTACTTACCACATCTGTCAGTATTCTTGATGGACCGCTGTCTACGAGCGTCTTGTAGATGGCTTGTTGCCAGGTTAGATCTCCGTTTTTATTGAGCGCCTTGATTGTGTCGGTAAGTAAGGATCCTGTTAGAATTTTGGCGATGTTCTTAAAAACGTCATTAAAGAGACCTACAACAAAAGCTCCTTTTTCCGGTTCTTTAGCTTTTTTCTTAAATGAAATAATATGGTCGTACCACTGAAGCTTTTGGTCTGTTGATTTAGTATTGGAAGGCGCGCTGGTCTTAGCTGAAGAATTTTTTTCGGCAGACTGAATATCTAAGGGCTTGACCCCTGAGGAGTACTCTGAGTGAGGTAGTAATGTGTTGTTTATCACCGTAACCGTTTAACCGTTTGTATTAATTGGTGCGTTAATACATATATAATAATAGCACTTTTGACCAAGTGTAATACGTATTTTTCGAAAGGGTTTTTAGAAAATACTAGTATTTAGGATTTTTTTATAATTGGGTTTTTTAGACCTCTTAAACTGCTCTTCTTAATTTAGCGTAATGCTCTAAATATCTTTATGGGGCTTCATTAATTTTGATTTTTGGAAATACCCTTAGGGCTTTTTGGGATAATATTCAAAAAGCATTTAGTTTAGATAAGTTCTTTATTATTCATGCAAAGTTAAGGAGAGCAGTTCAAGAGTAGTCCATTGGCTCAGGGTAAACACCTAAAAATGCCTATACACATCCCTGACCCCAATCTCTAGTTTTTGACTTAAGTCAAAAACTTTGGGGTTTTGAGAGCTTTCCAGTACAACCCCTATTTCTATAAAACCTAGAGCAGCCTTCGGCGCGCAGGCCACTAATTCGTAATCCTCGGCCCCGTATAAGGCTTGATTTAGAGTTACAAAACCATCTCTAGGAACGGCTTCCAGGTCGATTTCTAAATTTACTTTACTTTGGTTTGCGATCTCATAAAGGCTTGCTACTAATCCGTCACTTGAGTCCATCAATGCCGCTCTAGGATTGACTTGCATAAGATTTTTGGCTAGCTCAAGTCGCGGCTCAGGTCTAAGATGATATTTTTTGTTATCGGGTTCTTGGCGCGCTCCGGACAAAAAACTTGCGCTATTTCCAAATTTTCCAGTCACAAAAATCTTATCGCCAGGTTTGGCCATGGAGCGTAAACAGTCTTGCTGATTAGCTTTGCCGATGACAGTTACAGAGATGCTGGTGAGAGCTTGGCTTGCTGAAATGTCTCCGCCAATTACTTGCGCTCCACCAAATTTACTGGCACAAAGATTTAATCCGCGGTAAAACTCGCTCACCCATTGGTTTTTATCACTTATGTTTTGAGCTAGAGATAAACCAACTAAAATATAGAGAGGATCGCCTGCGTGCGCTGAAATATCTGAAAGGTTTACAGCAAGCGACTTCCAGCCGATATCCTCGACATTAAAATACTCATAGCTAAAATGTGTGTTTTCTGTAAAATTATCAAGGCAAAAAAGATATCTGCCTGCGCTTAAATCTATAGTCGCGCAATCATCACCAATCACACTGGCGGATTGACCGAGACTATTTTTTATGGTTTTAATAAGCTGGTGTTCGATGTTCATTCTGAGCGAGTTTTGTCTTTTAGAACTTATTTTATTCTTGACCAAGAAGATAAATTAAGCCTCAATTAAGAAAAATATTATCAATTATTAATGGTAAAAACTTTTTATTTTTAAGGATCCGTTCCCGAGCTTGACCTTGTCGTCTTCTTAATCCAAAAGGAAGTTAATTATCATGAGTATTGCACCTGTTACTGCTAAACCTTTATTTCTATATTTTCAAGTATTATCAGCTTCTACACCTCCACAGTCTACTGAGAAGAAGAATTCAAGCTCTAAAAGCGATGAATTTGTTCCTGTAAGCTTTATATCCAGTGATGAAAAAATTGATTTTTTATCCAGTATAAAAGTTAGAGGTATTAATACTGTGATTCAATCAGCACTTGCAGATTTTAAAGATCAAGTTTTTACGGAGGCAGATAGGACTAATCAGGTAAAAGATTTAGAGCAAGCCATATTAAAGCGTGTCAAGCCGGTTTTAGGCGATTTGTCTTCAGCTCAAGAGTATGGAATTCGAACTCTTGCTAACTTTTTACATGAAGCCAAAACTCAGGGCATGGAATCTAAGGATATTGATGAGATGATTAATGAATTGTCACATATGTCTCTAGGTTTTAAGGCAAGTGACAAGGTTAAAGTAAAAGATGCTTATGAGCAGTCAGAATTATTTTTGGATATTGCTTATCGCTTTAGTAAAAAAACTAAAAATCCTGAAAAGCTTTTTGCATCCGCTTTTCAAAACGGACTTGAAGCAGAAGGTCTAAGTCCTCAGCAAGCAAGACAAACATCAGAGATGCTAAGTAAAATAATTTTAAGACTTGATGATAAAGCTCGCAGAGAGGTTTTTAAGGCGGCAGGCATTATGATGAACTATCAAGATCCACTCCAGTTTATAATACGAAATATCCAAAAAGATACAAGTGTCGAGAATAAAGCTTTTAATCAGTTTAAAGAAGTTATGCAATTTAGCGATGATACCCAAAAGCAGGTAACAAAAGCCTTATTGGATGTGATTAATGAACAAGAATTTGATTCAAAATTAGATCCAAAAATTCTTGAGGCTATTGCTGTTGTTCAAGACCCTCTAAGCTTAGTTGATAATGATACAAAAGAAAAACAGAAGCAAGAAATTTTATCAGCAGCACAAAATTCTGGTTTGGCAAAAGATTCAATTAAAAATCTTGAGCGTCTTTTAGCGAATCCAGAGCTTCTGATTGATGGTTTGAGTACAGGATTCCAAGCCACAAAAACTAACGAAACCCAATGCCAGCAACCAGTTCACCGTAAAGGACCTATCCGTAATTTTTTACATCGTATTTTTGGTAGGCGCTAATGATTAACGGGTTTTGGTAGATTTTTCAATCAAATCTATTCAAAAAAAGTACTATAATAAAACTAATGCGCGCAATTTACCCTGGAAGTTTTGATCCGATTACTCTTGGTCACCTCGATATAATTAAGCGTGCTAGTAAAATTTTTAGAAATATCACGATTTTGGTTTCAGAACATCCAGATAAAAAAGAGCGAATTCCGCTTGCTAAGCGTATCGCTCTCATAGAGCGGGCTGTTGCGGGTATCGAGAACTTAGATATAAAAACCACTTCAGGTTTAACTGTGTCTTACGCTCTTGAAAATGGTTACAATGTGATTATTAGAGGGATTCGCGGGGCATCTGATTTTGAAAGCGAGCTTGAAATGTCTCAGATTAATTCCATGCTCTCAGGCGGTTTGGAGACGGTTTTTATGATGACAAGTCCGCAGTATTCTTACATACGCTCATCTCGTGTTTGGGAATTATTGAAGTTTGGCGGGGATATTAGTAATTTGGTCCCGGCTTCTGTAAATTCCCAGTTGAACCACTTATCCGATAAGTAGCACGTATGGGTGATTTCGTGATAAGCCTACTGTCCATATTTGCACAAAGACACAATATGGAATACAATGTATTTATAATAGCGATCATATAAGATCAAATTTAATTGGGAGCATTTAGTGGATATCTACGAAAAAATTGATGAAATCGGACAATATGTCGAGCAAGCAAAAATTGTTCCAGTATTAAAACAAAAAATGGTGGATGCAAGTTATTTGATGAAAATGCTTGAGGAGCTTTATGCTTCAATTCCAACAGAGATTAAAGAGGCAAGAGAAGTTTTAGCAAAACAAAATGATGAATATGAAAAGATTAAAAAAGAGTCTGAAACATTACTTGCAAAGACTAAAGCTGAATGTGAAAAATTAATGACGATAGCTCAAGTCGAGTCACAGAGATTAGTTGATAAGCATGAAGTTCGCTCTATGGCAGAGGATCAAGCTCGCCGTATTCAAACTGAAGTAATGGATGAAATTGAAATGATGCGTCAGCATGCTATTCAAGAGATCGAAGAGATGAGGAAGCTTGCTTTTGATAAAATTCAATCCTTGGAAGAATCAGCTCTAAATAAAGCACGTGAAATAAAAATCGGTGCTGATCAGTACGCTGAAGATGTACTAAATCATATCGATGCAACTGTATCTCAAATTCAATCAGTGAGTAAAAGTGGACGTAAGTATTTTATTGAACATCGTGAAAGAGACATCATAGAGCGCGCTACTCTTAATTGATTGAATTTATCTGGAACACTTGGTTTGGAATAAACTAAAAAAAATATTAATGTAAAAAATTTTTACTTTTCTTTGCTATTATTGAATTTTGTGGCTCAGTGCTAGCGAGCATAAGCGAGCAAAACAAAAAAGGTCATCTCCCGAGATGCGGGAAGCAGACCTAAAATGCGGAAGTGGCTCAGTGGTAGAGCATCTCCTTGCCAAGGAGAGGGTCGCGAGTTCGAATCTCGTCTTCCGCTCCATTTTCAAACTCAACTCTCGCTCCCCTCTCTTTGAGAGGGTCGTCTTTTTTTGTATCGCACGGACTGTCGTCCGTGCTAGGAATCTCGTCTTCCGCTCCATTTTCAAACTCAACTCTCGCTCCCCTCTCTTTGAGAGGGTCGTCTTTTTTTGTATCGCACGGACGACAGTCCGTGCGATACAAAAA
>JBEAYS010000070.1:0-7492 GCA_041170505.1 Cyanobacteriota bacterium | reverse complement strand
TTATATTCTACCTACTAGTAGGTAGAATATATTTAAGGAGCTAACATGATTTTCAAACAACTATACGATCTAGAAACATCTACTTACACCTATTTAGTGGCTGAAGATAACACATATCATCGATAGCGTAAAAGAGAATCTGGAGCGCGATCTGGCACTAATAAAAGAACTTGGTATTAAGCTCATTTATAGCCTTGATACTCACATCCACGCTGATCATATTACGGCTACTAAGTTAATGAGAAATCCACTCATGAGAGTTCAATTTTTTTTGTTTTGTGGAAGCTGGCAGTGCGGACATTTCAAGCAAATTTATCTACCTTTATGTAGCAAAAATATCAACATATCTTTTATATATGAATGATCTACCATAATTAACATTCTCATCTTTTAGCTGTAATATATTCAGATCAATAAATCTATCTATTACGTTCTGCGCTCCTTGCTTGGTAAATCCAGTCCAAGACTGTATTGTGTGATTATTTACAATAGGTAACTTATATAGTTCAGGCAAAACTTTCATTGCGCTTTCTGATGCAGTTTTTCCTAAACTTTGTATCTTAGCCATATCTTTATCACGTAGTATATTGATTTGCTTGACAGTATCAATTGCTTCTTCTGCAACTTCAATTATTCCATCTAAGAAAAAATTCAACCATGATTCAACATTAGAGTCTTCATCATGATATTCCGATAATTTTTTGTAATAAGTTTTTTGATGTTTTTTAAAGTAAGTTGATAAAAATAGTATGGGTTTATCAAGAAGGTTTTCTAGCCATAAGTATATAGTGATTAATATTCTTCCAGTTCTACCATTACCATCAAGGAAAGGGTGAATTGTTTCAAAGTGTGCATGTATGATACCGGCTTTTATCACTGGTAGCAAATCATCTTCAGTGTGTAAAAATTTTTCAAAATCGTTTAACGCTTTTTGCATCTCATGAGGTGGAGGTGGAACAAATACTGCATTGCTAAGCTTCGTGCCACCAATCCAGTTTTGACTTTTTCTAAAATTACCAGGATCACAAAAATGAGTTGATCTTGCATCTTTCATTAACTCTTGATGAATTTCTCTAATAAACCTCAGGCTTAAAGGAAAATCTTTGAGTCTTTCTAGTCCATAATTTAAAGCTTTTATATAATGTAGAATGTCATCAACATCTTCTGGTAATTTATCCGAGGTTTTCGATTCTGCCTCAATAGCATCAAGCATTGTTGCTCTTGTGCCTTCAATTTGACTTGATGAAGCAGCATCTTTTCTTATATACATTAAAAGAAAAAAATCTATATCTGGAAATAATTGCGTAATTCCATCGAGCTTGCCTAGTATTAAGCTAGCCTTATTCGCTTTTTTGACTAAAGAGCTAGAAAATTCAAAGCCATTCCCTGGTGGGAAGCTGTCTATAATAAAGGCTTCGTAGTCGCTGTTTTGAGTTTTATAGCTTCCAATTTTCAATCTTTAGTTCCTTGGTTTCAATCAAAGTATAGACTAAAGAAGATTAAAAGTCAACAAAATCATGACTTCTCTTGACTTTTGAGATTAAAAGTCAACGATTTAAACTATTTGAGCTTTCAAATAATTACCCAGAAAACTTATTTTTTAGAGGGTGATGAGTCGCACAAGAAGAGAAATCCAACTCTGAAATTTAATTTAAGGATCCACTAAAAAATGCGTCTTTAACGATTTTTCAATCCTGAGCCAAGAAGGGATCTTGGCTCAGGGAGTGGATCCTTAATATTTTTGTTAGGCGGATTCAGCCTCAAAACTTCGTTTTTCAGCGAATCCTTAATTATCTTGGTTTTGTGGAAGCGGTAAGTGCGGCCCTGTTATTACTGGATTATCAATTAAAACATGTTATAATAGTCTTAAACTGGGTATAAAGTTTGTTATAAAGAGTTTTAATGAAAAATCCTGCTAATCTACCAATACCCGCTTTAAAAGCTTTACGCAAGCTTGGACAGGATATAAACGATGCTAGGCGTAGACGCCGAATTACCCTGGGGCTAATGGCTGAACGTGCAGGATTATCCAAAGCAACTATTAGTAAAGTAGAGAAGGGTGATCCTACTGCTTCAATGGGGGCATATAGTGCAGTGCTTTTTGCGCTGGGATTAGTAGATAGAATAAACGAGCTTGCAGATGCTGCTAATGATTTTACGGGACGTCATTTGGAGGCAGAGAAGTTACCACTAAGGGTTCGTCTACCAAAAAAGAAAAAAGCTGGAAGCGATGAGTAAAGAAGTTATCGTTTGGATTTCATTAGGCAACGAAAATATTCTTGTTGGTAAATTATGGTTTCATGTGAGGAATGGTAGAGAGTCTGCGTCTTTTGAATATAGTCAGAACTGGCTGGAGCACCCGGAAAAGTTTACATTGGAACCAGCTCTGAAACTAACAGAAGGTTCTTTTCATACAGTAGCAGGTACAAGCGTCTTTGGTGCTATAGGAGATTCTACTCCAGACCGTTGGGGACGTGCTTTGATGCGTAGAGCAGAGAGTATTAAAGCCAAAAAAGAGAAGCGAAGCGCGGTGACTCTTTTTGAAGCTGATTATTTATTAGGCGTAAACGATGAAGCTCGTCAGGGTGCTTTGCGTTTTTCTTTAGAGCTTGACAATCCGATTTTTCTTGCAGCAAAAGATGAGAGCTCTATTCCGCCACTTGTGAATTTACCTAAATTACTTTCAGCCACAGAACGATTCTTGGAAGCGGATGAAACAGTAGAAGACCTTAAACTTTTATTAGCTCCAGGATCATCATTAGGTGGTGCCAGACCAAAAGCATCAGTGCGTGATCGAGATGGAAGTTTAGCTATCGCAAAATTTCCAAGGAAAGATGATGAATACGATGTTGTGGTCTGGGAAGCAGTGGCACTAAGTTTGGCAAAAAAAGCAGGAATCAGAGTCCCAGACTGGCGATTAGAAACCATACTCAAAAAACCAGTTTTAATTACTAAACGTTTTGATCGAAATGCTTGTGAGCGTATTCCTTTTCTTTCTGCGATGAGTATGCTTGGAGCCAAGGATAATGAAGAACATAGCTATCTTGAAATAGCTTATGCAATAGTTCAAAATGGAGCGACTCCAAATGAAGATCTTGCCGAATTATGGAAGAGAATTGTCTTTAGCATAATGATCTCTAATACTGATGATCATTTAAGAAATCATGGGTTTATATATGAACGATGCCTTGGCTGGAGATTGTCTCCCATCTATGACATTAATCCAACTCCTATAGAAATTAGGCCAAGGGTTTTGACTACAGCTATAGATTACGATGATAGATCAGCATCACTTAAAACGGCGATGAGTGTCATCAAGGATTTTAGGCTTAATAAAGCGCAGGCTACCAAGATTATTAAGGATGTCGCCAGTGCCGTAAAACAATGGCGTAAAATTGCAGTTAGTTTTGGACTGTCTAAAAGTGAATGTGCTTGCATGGCTTCAGCCTTTGAGCATGAAGATATGGATATCGCAAATAAGCTATAACTGCGCATTCCAAGAGAACTCACCAAAACATCATAATCCCCTCCCAAATCCACTTAGAAGAGTTAAAGTTTCTATCTTGGTTTCGTGGAAGCGGTAAGTGCGTTCCAGTCCAAAGCCTTTAAATACCCTATATCGCCGCGAGACCGAGCAAGTAGCATCGCTCCTTGCAAGCTAGCGAACAGGTTTTTGGCTTTTTGCCGTGCGCACTGGTTTTTAAGCCCGTCTAGCATAAATAATTGAGTTAACCAATCTTCTTGAATATCAAAAAAACGATTAATAGCTTTTTTTAATTTAGGCGGCATGGTCATGATCTCTCCAGCTAGAATCCCGCACAGACAAAGCTTGCGCCCCCCTTGGGAGATATCTATATAGATCGATAAGTAAGCTTTTAGACGGCTTGAGCTAGATCGGCACTGGCAATTAATTTTTTCTAAAAAGCATTCCAATTGAGCGCTGTAGAATTCTACTAGTTCTTGTATTAGGTCGTTTTTATGCGGAAAATAATAATGAATACTGGCTTTTTTGATTTTGAGTTTATCGGCAATATCTTGGTAGCTAAAAGCGTTTGCGCCCTGCTCTTGAATTAAATCCTTAGATATTTCAAGAATTTTTTGCTTAGTTTTCATCTTAATAATTAATATACCACGAATATGTTATATTCTACCTACTAGTAGGTAGAATATATTTAAGGAGCTAACATGATTTTCAAACAACTATACGATCTAGAAACATCCACTTACACCTATTTAGTGGCCGACGATAACACAAAAGAAGGCGTTATCATCGATAGCGTAAAAGAGAATCTTGAGCGCGATCTAGCTCTAATAAAAGAGCTCGGCATTAAGCTCGTTTACAGCCTTGATACTCATATCCACGCTGATCATATTACGGCTACTAAGTTAATCAGCGAGCGTACTGGCGCTAAAACAGTGTCGCCATGGACCGCGCAGGTGCCGTGCGCTGATATTTTATTACAAGACGGCCAGACACTAAATTTTGGACGACATGAGCTAAAAGGCATTTATACACCAGGGCACACAAATACTTGCATGTCTTATTTAATCGCTGGCATGGTGTTTACGGGTGATGCTCTTTTTATTCGAGGCACGGGTAGGACTGATTTTCAGAGCGGGTCCGCTGAAGCTCTTTATTCCAGCATAAAAGACAAGCTCTATACTCTACCAGAAAACACTCTAGTTTATCCAGGGCATGATTATCGCGGAATGCTTGTAAGTACCATTGGCGAAGAAAAACAATTTAATCCGCGCATAAATATAAACACATCTCAGGAAGATTTTATTCAGACCATGAAAAATCTTAAGCTCGCCGACCCCAAAAAAATCCATGAGGCTGTGCCTGCTAATTTAAAATGTGGAATCGTAGATAAGCAAGCTCTAGGATCCAGTAGCCAAGCTGTTTACGTTGATGTTCGCTCTCAAGATGAGCATAAGTCTGGGTCTATTCCAGACTCTATTTGTATCCCGCATGATCAAATCACAGCAAATCTCTCTTCTATCCCAAGTGATAAGCCAGTGGTTTTGTATTGTCGATCTGGGAAGCGCTCTAAAAAAGCAAAAGAAGAGCTTGTTAAGCTTGGCTATAAAAATATCTCCGAGATTGAGGGAGGATTTATGGCTTGGACAGCTGAGGGCAAGCCGGTCTATAAAGCGCGCCAAGCCATTTCTATCCAAAGACAAGTCATGATTAGTGCTGGGTTTATTGTCGCTCTTGCTGTGGTTCTAGGCTACCTAATAAATCCTGGATATTACGGGCTTGCATTATTTGTGGGTTTGGGATTGATGTTTGCAGGGATTTCTGGTTTTTGCGGTATGGCGATATTACTCGAGAAAATGCCCTGGAATCAAGTCAAGGACTCAGCTGGAGCTAGCTGTGGAAGCTCATGCTCAATGTGATTCCAGTCTTAATTGGTTTACTGCTAGGATTGTTGGGCGGCGGTGGAACTGTGCTGGCTGTGCCTGCTTTGATTTATTTTTACGGGCTTGAGACTAAGACTGCGATAACTGCAAGTCTGCTTGTGGTGGGTATAAGTTCTTTTCTTGTATCCATAAAACCCTTTTTGGGAGAGCGTTTTCCGCTTCGTAAGATCCTGGCTTTTACAGTGTTTGCTATATTAGGAGCTTTTTTATCAGCTAAATTTATTTCAGGATATTTATCTAATCAAGCTCAGTTATTAGCTTTTGCGGCTTTGATTATCGTAATAGGATTTTTAATGCTCGTGAAAATAGAATTTTTGCAAGCGGTTCCAGTAGGGTTGATTGATTTTTTTGAGAGACAATCTTGGCTCCTGGCTTTTGGAGTCGGTATAATTACTGGGCTTGTGGGTGTTGGCGGAGGTTTTCTTTTGGTGCCGAGCTTGCATTATTTTTTAAAACTCCCTCTTCGCTCAGCCATCGAAACTTCTCTTGTAATAATCGCGCTCCAGTCTATGAGTGCTTTTGCTGGTTATATTCTTAGTGTTAAACTGGATTATTCTCTGCTCTTGCCTTTTATACTCTGGGTTTTGGTGGGTATCTTTATAGGGCAGTTTTTCAGAAATAAAATCAATGAATCCTGGCTTAAAAAATCTTTTGGGATATTATTGGTGGTTTTAGGATTAATAATTTTGCTATATAATTACAATTAGTGAAAAGATTTTTTAAATATTTCTTAGATCAAACCCCCAAACCCTATAGTGGCACTATAGGGTTTGCCAAAAAATTGTTTTTGCTAATTATGATTGGGTTTTTGAGCTTTTCATCTTGCCTTGCTCAAGATCCTAAAACCCCAAGTACAGAACAAAAACAAGAAGACGAAAATTTACTTGAGTTTAGCGGTGCGGATTTCGATAGGGTAAAAGCGATAGTAACTAAGATCGCTAATCACATCGGAACAGATCCTAATAGTTATAAGATTTCTATCCGCCCAGCAAAAGATTTTAACGCATCTGCGACTTTTGGTAAGCGCCTTACTGTTCATAGTTCTTTATTTCATTTGCTCAAAACCGAAGCTGGTTTGGCTACTATAATCGCTCATGAAATGGGGCATATAGAGCGCAAGCATCTTGCAAAAGGCATGACCACAGCAATAACGGTAAGTATTATTGGAGGGGTCGCTTCAGCTTTGACAGGCTCACCACTGGTATCGAGTGCTTCGCAGGATGTTTCTAATATCGCTGTAAAAGCACATAGTAGAAGTCAAGAGCGAAGTGCTGATCTATTTGCCATAGATCTAATGAATAAGCTTTATTGCTCTAGTCCCGGTAAAATAGAGGGTTATCAGCTCATGCTCTCAAAAGAAAAAAATGTCGCTTACGCTAGTTTTTTGCGTACTCATCCGATGGCAAAAACTAGGTTAGATTATATGATTGAATTAATTAAAGACGCTGGCTGTGAGGTATAGATGAGAATTGTTTTATTAGTTGTAGTTTTGTTTTTGAATTTTAATCTGGCTCTTGCCAAAAAAAAACCTATTCCTGATGGCGAGCGGATAATCTATCGCAAAAACGGCACTATCAAGGAAAAAGCTAGCTATAAATCAGGTCTTCTAGATGGTACTAAATATGAATACTATGAAGATGGTAAGACCCTTAAAAGAGTTACTAAATATAACCAAGGTCACAAAACCGGTATTCAAAAGTTCTACGATAAAATAGGTATTCTAAAAGATTTTAAAAAGTTTTAGCTTTATGATAAATTAAAAATATGAATCATAATGAAACATTTTCAGGTCAAACAGCAATAGTCTGCGGAGCTTCTCAGGGAATAGGCTTGGCAGTTTCTCGGATTTTGGCTGAAAAAGGTGCTCGTGTAATTGGTGTGGCGCGTAATCTTGAACGTCTAAAATTTTCTTTTTCACAGTTGCCGAATCCTGCTGTGCATAAGTGTTTTAGCTCAACAAGCATCGACGACGCTTACATGTCTAGAAGGGTTAGTAATTCCACGGGCAAAGTCGATGCGTAGATTGAGCGACACACAAAAAATACGAGAAAAATCGAAGATTTTTCGA
>JBEAYS010000069.1:0-4119 GCA_041170505.1 Cyanobacteriota bacterium | reverse complement strand
CATCATAACTAAATCTAAGCTTAAAATCCTGGGGACCAAATTCAGTACGAAATTCATTTCTTACGAAGCGTTCACGCTCCATGTTATACGTAAGTAAAGAACCTATAGAAAACCACTTGTTGACTTTGTAATCGCCATCAATAATCAGAGACTGGCTTCCATCAATAAACTGATCAAAGATAAAAGGTGATTCACCTGTGATCGTAGCAAATAAATAATCTATTTCAAAAGATAAATCATCATACCTCATCTCAAAAGCAGGCCCAAAGCGAGACACAGCGAATATGTCCCCAGTATCATAGAATCTAAAAGCTCCCTGCCCTCGACCACGCAAAGTAAAATTATGCAATTCATTACCTCTGCGCCAAATCGGCTGTGAGTAAAGTGAAGCTTCTAACTGAGTTCTAAAGCCCTTATGCTCTTCATTAGGGCGAGAATCATCTTCTCTGACAGCAGTAAGATTATTTTTTTCATCACTGCTGTACAATTCAACATTATCCTTAGCCCATCCACCGCTAGCTCTTAATCTTAGTCCTCTTTCATCAGCAAAAGGCACATCAAGCCTCTTGTCTAAGGCAAGCTCATACAACTGTCCAACTTGGCTAGTACCAAAAACATTGTCTTGGATAAATTGATTCATATAGGCATTCGCTTCAAAAATTTTTCCAAACTCTTGATGACCATAAGCAATGAAACGATCATTTAGACTGCCATAGCCAAGCATTAAAGCGGTCTTATCGCCAGGCGTATTAAACGTAGTAACAGCACCGACTCCAAACTCTGGACCATCACCCATTTGAACAACGGGCACAAGAGAAAAAATACCAAAATCTTTTTCAAAAAAAAATCTTGGGCCTAAAGCAAAACCTCCAATTCTTTCTCGAGTACCAATAATTGGTCCTTTGAAACGAGTCTCAGCTCCCTCTCCTATACTAGTGGTGATTTGAACTGGAGACGGGATACTGAGATGATCATTCAACCACATCCGTGCGCCCTTGATTCTAAGATTATTAGTCTTGCGAGTGTTATCAAAAAATATTTCTTTTGCCGTGTAGCGAATAGTCGATTTATCAGATAAATCATCCCAGTCTAAAACTTTGTTACGGTTATAACGTGCAATCTCTCTACTGTAGCGGGTCATAGCATTATTACCGTGAGCATAAATAGCGATAGGTTGATCCAAAGCCATAACTCCGTCTTTGAATTTCAAATCGTTTTTTTGTTTTTTGGCTTTTGGATCTGCGTAAGAAGATTCAAGTAGACGAGCTTTTAGCTTGATACCTGAGGCGAATAGTTTAGGGTCATCTAGTCCATAGCTATTTGATTTGGTATTGAAGGATGCGTAAGATCCATAAACTGTATTTTCTTTTTGGGTGATCTTTATATCACCAAAGGCTTCTAATAAATCAGTCGCAGAATCGTAGGTAATGCGATCAGCAAGAAGAAAAATATCTTTATCCGTGATCACAGCTTCAGCATTGCCAAGGGCTTCGTAGTAAGTTTTGTTTTGATCGTAATTAATTTCATCAGCTAAGATTTCAACAACGACCTTCTCTGGGAGGGCTGATGAAGTTTCTTTTTGAATTTTTTCTTTATCTATAGGATTTAAGAGATATTCTTGGGGTTTGATTTGTACTTTTGTATTTTCTGGCAAAGGTTTAGGCTGGAGTATTTTATTTTTGGGATTATTTTTGAATAACCACAAAGCACTAACTGGCAAAGGCTTAATTAAAGCCAAAAGGAAAATTAAGAAAACTAAGTTTTTAGAGCCCTGCACCCATGTTTATTTTAAGCTATTATTGTATTACTGTCATTAGGGCTCAAGAGTAAATGTACATTAAAGAGATACAATTAATAGGTTTTCGCAATTACCTTGAAGCTAAATTAAGCTTTAATAGCCCTAAAACCATTATTATCGGTAAAAACGGACAAGGCAAATCTAACCTTCTTGAAGTAATCCAAATTTTTAGTCATATTAAATCACGTCGCGCCAAAAGAGACTCAGAATTAGTAAACTTCGATCTCAATCAAGCCCTCATAAAAACTACAATCCAGACTCAAGAACAAATCGAACAAATTGGACTGCTCATAAACAGAAATGGTCGCCGTAGCCTTAAGATCAATGATGTCAGCCACAAACCAAAAGATCTATTGCATCACATTTATTCAGTTTCGTTTATGGTAGATGATCTAGAGATCATTAACGGCAGTCCCAGTATAAGACGAGATTGGCTGGATAGTACTATTATTCAAGTCCAGAAAAATTACTCAAATATTCTAGAAAAATTTGAAGAAATTTTAGAACAGCGCAATTCTTTTATAAAAGATCTGGTAGAAAATAAGATTTATCACTTCAACGCCCTGAATCCCAGTCAAAAAGAGCAACTCAAGATCTGGGATCAGATGTTTACTCTATATGCTAACAATCTAACCCAAGCTAGATCAGCTTATATCAAAGATCTAAATCCTCTTGCAAATGACTACTACAAAAAAATCTCAGCGACTCAATCTAGCCTCGAGCTAAATTATCTCGGCAAGTTAATTAGCCAAGATGACCTTGAACAGAGCTACTCAAGAGACTTTGCTCGATCCTGTACTAATGTAGGTCCGCACCGAGACGATATAGAAATCAAATTAAACGACAAGCTTGCTAGTAGCTTTGCAAGCCAAGGTGAGAGACGCAGTGCGATTCTTGCCATCAAGCTTGCTGAACTCGAGAAGCTAAAAGCCAGTATTGATGAGTATCCTATACTTCTATTGGATGATGTACTTGCTGAATTAGATGAAGATCGCCAAGATTTTTTACTCAGCGCCATCCCAGAATCAGCCCAGGTCATAATTACCACCACGCACTTAGGTAAGCATCTAGAAAAATGGAGCTTAAACGCTCAAATTCTAGAAGTGCAAAAAGGCTTGATAAAAGAACTAAACAATGTCTAAATTTCGCAAAAGTTTAAGACCCAAGCAAGAAGATTTGATTCCTGTGCAAGGAATTTTAGGTAAGCTGTTTAACGATTTGGACCTCGAAAAAAAAAGCATGGATTATATGATAATGCTTGCCTGGACTGACTACGCCCGTCAAAAGCTCTCACCAAGCATATCTTCAAGCACTAGCGCGCACCGAATCAATAAAAATAGGAATCTAGTTATCGCAGTAAAATCAGCTGTGATTGTCCAAGAGCTTCAATTTTTAAAAGATAAAATCGAAAAAGAATTTTTAGAATTCATAAGAGAGATACCTAGTAAAATCAAAGGCTTAAGCTTCGAGCTTAGGAGCTAATTCTAGTACCAGATCCAATATCAGTAAAGGTTTCAAGCAGTAAACAGTGCTCTTGTAAGCCATTAAGAATAATCGCTTCAGTCACTCCATTCTTAACAGCTTTGATACAACATTCAATTTTAGGAATCATGCCACCCTGCACAACACCAGTATCTATAAGGTTTTGAG
Organism: Cyanobacteriota bacterium; assembly: GCA_041170505.1. Taxonomy (GTDB): domain Bacteria; phylum Cyanobacteriota; class Vampirovibrionia; order LMEP-6097; family LMEP-6097; genus JBEAYS01. Next base: position 671 of record JBEAYS010000069.1, on the reverse strand, counting down.
CTTGGTTGTAATTAAGCTCGTGAATTAAAGAGCTTGGATCGTCCTTGTCTCGGAGCACGCCGGGTGTGTCAGTCATAAGAAGTAGTTTATGAGCTTTCATACCGCAAGCAAGCTCAGCGGCCATAGTATCAGCGTTTAGATTATAAGCGTTACCTTGCTCGTCTGGAGCAATTGAGCTGATAATAGGGATTAAACCAAGCTCAAGGATTTGCCAAACCAAAGCAAGATTAGAAGATTTAACATCACCGACAAGGTTGCCTTCCTGCGCGCCCTCGTGTCTTTGGGCTATCATAATGCGACCGTCTCGCCCACTGATTCCTATCGCTCTACCGCCAGCACAATTAATCATCGTCACTAATCTGCGCTGAACTTTTCCGTGCAGGACCATCTCGACAATTTCCATAGTTTCTTTATCAGTAGTGCGCAAACCGTTTTCAAACTTTATCTCCTTGCCTACTTTTTGGAGCATTTCATTTATTTCAGGTCCGCCTCCATGAAGCAAAATCACTTTTATGCCTACGCTATTAAGCAAAACCACATCATTAATCGTAGTCTTTGCGATAGCTTCATCTTTTAGAGCCGATCCGCCGTACTTAATCACAAACACTTTTCCTGTGTGTTTTTGAATATAGGGTAAAGCTTCAGAGATTGATCTAATGTCCATGGTTATT
>JBEAYS010000068.1:0-16840 GCA_041170505.1 Cyanobacteriota bacterium | reverse complement strand
TTGATCTCAAACCATTATTAACAGCGACATCTTTATCACCGCAAAAAACTGCTAAATGGTTGCCATCTTTGCAAGTATATGCGCCAGCTTTACCTTCATCTACAGAAAATTTAGAAAGGATTTTTTGTGCGCCAGTTTTATCAATGATGGCAGAGCCTTCGATATCGCTAAGTTTGGGTATTCTGGTGAACTGGGAAATTTCTTCTATTTTTTTTGCTTCTGGGCGCGGTACACTCTCGGGTTTTTTCAATAGTTCGGCGTTTTTCTCTCTATTATTGGGTGCTGAGCGATCTTGAGTGTTAGTCTTTTTAGCGGTTTCAGTCGCTGGTGCTGGATTATCTTGCGGGCTTACTTCTGAAGCTCCGTTCATTATGTTTTTTAGTCGATTAATAACCATTTACGCTTAACATTATACAAATTTTAAAGCAGAAATGTATTACTTTTTTCTCAACTAGATAATTTTCGGGTAATCACTTGGTTGAAATCACCTATTCTGTTTGAATTATTTCTCTCTATTTGATTAACTAGCTCTAAATTTGTCTCATTTTCTTCAAAACTTCTACCTAAGGCCATTTGAGCCCACGCGTGCATATAGGCAAGTTCGTTTGGAATAAGGCTTTGCCGAGAGGATTTGGACCGTACCACAGTAATTTTAGACATAGGATGATTGTCATCACTTGCCTTCCAACTATTGTCGTTGCGCTGATAGAGATGTTTCCAAGGAATTGAATCATAACTCAAATCACTTGAAACAGCATTATCTTCGCTGTGTACTTTATAGTGCACCGTTAATCCCTTAAATCCGTGACCGGCAAAAAAAGCTTCGCAAGTATTGTGCGTAATGTCATTTAGCTCAAGATTTGATTTTGGATTTACTAAATATTGATCCGTACAAAACCAATCTTTAAAACTATTTTCAGATTTTATTTTTTTTGCAGCCTCGACTTGCTCTGGGGGAGCAGTACTTATAATCTCGTCTAGAAGCGGTTCGTATTGAGTAATTAATGAAACGGCATCAGGCTCGACATTGAAGGTATTAGTTTCTTTATCTAGCTGAAACATGATAACAGCCTTGTAATGATCTTGGCGTAAGGCTTTGCGTATATGTGGCATAGGCTCAAGAATTTTTGCTTTTGGATCAGATTTGCTTTTGCTAAATTTTAATCCCTCTTTTTCCCAGTCAGAGACACAGTTTCGTCCTACCTTACCAAAAATTCTTCTAATCCAGCCAAAGAAAAAATTTGACCAAGAATTATTTAATAGCTCTTTAAAGGTAGTCGGACCGTCAGAGACTATCATGAGTCTTTTGCCTTCTTTATCTAATAGAGCTTGATTATGAGTGTTTGAGCCAACCTGAAATCTTTTTAGTATTTTTTGAATCTCAGGGCTACTTGCTCTGGGATCAGATTTTTCGATGTTTTTGAATTCATAATTTTCAGCTTTTAGAGGGTTATTAAAACCATAAGCTGGTGTATGCAGATCTTTATTATCTTTTGTCTTAGCATTTTCACTTGTTTGAGAGTTTGAAATAACAGATGTACTATTTTTGGGCCCAGAAATAGTTGATATTTGTGGGCTTGGAACTTCTGTTTTTTTCTTGAGTATTCCCAGCATTTTTTAATAAATTTTTTATATAGTTAAAATTTTAGCAAAAAAAACACTTATTGTCTAGACGATTTACTGCTTAAACTTAACTATTAATCAATCTTTACCTGCTGAAATACAATTGTGGCTAGTGTTATAATTCTTTTTCTGCATGGTAACTAAATCACAGAAGGAAACAACCGTTAGCGAACTTAAAGAAAAGTTCAGCAAGGCTAAATCCGTATATACTACTCAACAGCTTGGCCTAAGTGTCGCTGCTATAACTAAGTTACGACGCGAAATCCGCCCTATGAGCGCTGATTTTAAGATTGCAAAAAATACACTTTTTAGAATAGCGGCAGAAGGTACTCCATTTGAGGGTCTTACTAAAGAATTAAAAGGTCCTAGCGCCCTGGTTTTTTGTTACGAAGATACTATTGCTCCTCTTGGACAAGTTAAGAAGTTCTCTTCAGGTAATAAAGATTTAGTTAGTATTGAAGGTGGAGTTCTTGAAGGAGAGCTTCTCGATAAAGCAAAAGCAACTCAAGTAGCTAGCTTGCCTTCAAAAGATGTTTTATTGAGTCAAATTGCTGGAATGTTAGTCCAAAACACTCAATCTATCGCTTATATTTTAAGTCAGCTTGGAGAAAAAGAAGATCAAGCTAAGTTATTAAGAGATTTTATCGTCGCTAACTCACCAGTGGAGAGTGCTTCTAACAGTGGCGAAACAAACGAGGGACAAGCATAAGGAGATTATCATGGCAAAAGTAGCAGAAGTATTAGAATCAATCGCGAGCTTAACCGTTCTAGAAGCGGCAGAGCTTAAGACAATGATGGAAGAAAAGTTTGGAATTACTGCAGCAGCAGGCGTTGTAATGGCGGCTGGAGCTGGCGGTGGAGCAGAAGCAGCAGCCGAGAAGACTGATTTTACTGTTGAGCTTACTGCTGGCGGTTCATCTAAGATCGGTGTTATCAAAATCGTTCGCGAGATAACAGGTTTAGGTCTTAAAGAAGCAAAAGATTTAGTAGAAGGCGCACCAAAACCACTTAAAGAAAAAGTGGCTAAAGCTGACGCTGAAAAAATGAAAGCTCAACTTGAAGAAGCTGGTGCTACAGTTACTCTTAAGTAATAAAATTCTAACGGCTAAAAAGAGAAAAAGCGCTCCCTAATGGGGGCGTTTTTATTTTTTGATTTATAATGAATATATGGGTTCTAGAGGAATGGAATTAGGCGGCGATTTAGACAACTTGGCTTATAGCAAGCCAGAAGAGTTTGACGCTAATCTCAAAAAGTTTTGTGCGACCAAAAACGTCAAATCAGATACTGCTATGAGATGGGCTTTACAGCGCGCGATGAATGAAGAACAAAGAAAACTTATCAGATCTAAGCTAGAGGAATTTTACAAAAGTGGAGCGGCATTAATTTAGTCACCTAGGCGCTAATGACTTATTACATAACAACCCCGCTTTTTTATGTCAATGACTTACCACATATTGGAAGTGCTTATCCGACTATAGTTTGTGATTTTATTGCTAGTCATATGTTACAACGCGGGGAGCAAGTAGCCTTCCTTACAGGTACTGACGAGCACGGACAAAAAATCGAAAAAGCGGCTGAGGATAATGGAAAAACTCCTCAAGAGCATTGTGATTATATATCCAGTGAGTTTAAAAAACTCTGGAAAATTTTGGATATAAATTTTGATTATTTTATTCGCACTAGTGATCCCGGTCATAAACAATTTGTGCAAAATTTTTTTAAACGAGTGCAAGCAAGCGGTGATATTTACAAAGGTGAGTATAAGGGTTTATATTGTGTGAACTGCGAAGATTTTTGGTTAGAAAAAGATCTTGAAACTCCCTCCCCGAACGTGTTTCACTGCCCTCTCCACAAGCGTCCTGTCGAGCAGTACTCTCAAAAAAATTATTTTTTTAAATTATCTAAATACCAAACCCATTTAGAAAAATATTTCCATGAGAATCCAGATTTTGTCTCTCCGGAGTACAGAAAAAACGAAGTTATGGGCTGGATAAAAGAAGGTCTTAGAGATTTTCCTATATCGAGAACCAATTTAACTTGGGGAATTCCAGTGCCTGGTGATACTGAAGGGCAGATTATTTACGTTTGGTTTGATGCGCTTTTGGGCTATCTTTCTGGTCTGGGCGAAGAATTTACTAAGTTTTGGCAGAGTGAAGACTCTTGTAGAATCACTCATATTATAGGAAAAGATATTCTTAGATTTCATGCTGTTTACTGGCCAGCAATGCTTATGTCTGCTGGGTTACCGCTTCCTAAAAAAGTTTTTGGGCATGGATTCTTGACTAAAGATGGAACCAAAATGGGTAAGACCCTCGGAAATATCATAGATCCAATCGCACTTGCTGAGAGCTTTGGAGCGGAGTCGGTAAAATATTATTTTTTAAGAGAGATTGTTTTTGGTAGAGACGGTGATTATACAGACGAGAGCTTTATAACGCGCTTGAATACTGATCTTGCTAATAACCTAGGTAATTTGCTAAGTCGATCTCTTAAGCTAATTAATAAATATTTTAATGGCATAATTCCAGATATTGGTCTGGATCCTAATATCCAAGAGCTTTTTGAGAACTTGGTGGTTAATTTTCAAAAAAATATTGATGATATCAATCCTTTTGTTGCCTTTGAAGAACTTTTTAAAAGTCTTGATCAGGTAAATATCATGATTAACGAGGTAGAGCCTTGGCGTATCCTAAAAGCCGCTTCCCCAGGCAGTCCTGAGTGGGAATTAGCCGCTCGCTCACTGGCTAGCTCAGCTTATGCTTGTTATTATTCGGCTTTTTTGTTAGCACCAGCAATGCCAAAATTATCATCTCGGATATTGCATAATCTCGGTTTTTCTACCAATGATACTCTAAATAAGCGTAAGCTTATGCAAGAGGTATTTGCCTTAAAAGCTCTTGGTGCCAATATTTTAAAAAATCACAAAATTGCTGAAAATGTTGACCCTGTTTTTTCGCGTTTAGCAATCGCACAGACTGTTTGAGATGTTGAGGTTTTTTTATTTTTTATATTACATTGGCTGGTCCCTTGCTCTTCCGATTTTGATAGTCTTATCTAAGACTTTAGTCCCCAAGTGGCAAGCAGGTTTGGACAATAAGCTAGGTAAGTTTAATTCTGAAGATTTCCCAGATTTAGCAAAAGCAAAAAAATCAATTCAGCCCACTAGGCATTTGCAAGGTCCGATTTGGTTTCATGCTGTTTCAGTAGGTGAGCTGAATGCACTGATTCCATTGTTAAAGTTTTTTTCGGGTTTGAGAATTGTTTTAAGTGTGACAACTCAAACAGCTTATCAAATGGCACAAAACAAGCTTCAAGACGATCTTGAAAATAACAGAATAAAACTTTTTTATATGCCATGGGATCATCCTGAAATTATCCAAAAAACTCTTTTGCGAATTCGTCCCTGCGCGATAATCCTTATGGAAAGTGAGATCTGGCCTGCTCTTCTGCTTGAGTCTCAAAAACTAGGTATCAAGCTTGCCATAATTAACGCCAAGCTTTCTGATAAGTCTTTTAAGCTTTATCAATTATTACCCCAAGTTTTTTATCCGATATTTAAAACCTTAGATTTGGTTCTTTGTCAGTCCCCCTCTGATAGCCGAAAGTATCTCACCATGAGGGTCCCAAAAGACAAAATTTTTATGACTGGTAATATGAAGTTTTCTGCTCTTCCTTCAAAATCATCAGCTAAAGCTTTGCAATTTAGAGAGTTAATTGGTTATAAAAATAGTGATTTAGTAATAACTTGCGGTAGTACTCACGAGGAAGAAGAGGCTCTGTTGATTTCTATTTTTCAGGAGCTCAAGACTCTGTATCCTAATCTAAGATTGATTTTGGCACCAAGGCATCCAGAGCGATTCAATACAGTTGATGATTTTATCAACTCAGCAGCCAAGCTGGTGCCGATTAGATTAAGTAAGCTAAAAAAATCTATCAACGCCCGTGCTAGATTGAATCTCGAAGAAAAAGCGAGTATCTCTGATATCTTAAAAGCAGTCCTAGAAACAGATGATTATGAGGATCTTGATAATCTCAAGGTTAAATCTGCTAATGATGTGATTCTAGTGGATACTATTGGAGATCTAATGGATGTGTTTGCCATATCTAATATAGCTTTTGTAGGCGGTACAATAAATGAAAAAATTGGTGGACACAATGTGCTAGAACCCGCTAGCTGTGGGATTCCTGTGGTGATAGGTCCTTTTTATCATAAAAATAAATTTATGGTCGAAACTCTTGAGGAAGCTGGTGGAGTTAAGATCGCTGAAGCAAAAGAAGATATTCGTATAATATTAGATTCACTAATCAAAAATGCCGATTTGCGAATTTTAATGGGTGCTCAAGCAAAAAATCTCACTGAAAAACACAAAAAAATATCTTTTTATGTTGCTGAAAAAATCAAATCAGAATTGCTAAACTTATAGTTATAAGAGCTTAATGAATTTAATTAAAAAACTAATTTCATTTCCCTACCAGTGTGCTCATGAGTTTCATAAGTTTTTGTATGCTCTTAAAATTCTAAAATCCCAAAAGCTCCCTAAGTTTTCTATCGTAGTAGGTAATTTAAGTTTTGGAGGTACTGGTAAAACCCCCTTCACCATTCGCTTAGCTGAAGAGCTAATTAATAAGGGTTTTAAGCCCTGTGTGCTGATTCGCGGCTATAAATCCCAAAAAAATCACCAGCCTTTAATTTTAGATACCCTAAAAGATTCTGATCCAGATATTAAAAGTACAGGTGATGAAGCTTTGGAGATATTTGAACACTTTAAACATAAAAGTCATCCTCTGATTATGGCAATTCATCCAAGTCGCCTAAAATCATCTCGGGAAGCACTTCTAGCTTACCCTGATATCGATATTTTTATACTTGATGATGGCTACCAGCATTTAGCAGTTAAGCCGGATTTAAGAATTCTTCTTAAGAATATTAACGAAACAGGTTTCAGTAGAGAGTTTGCATTTAATGAAACAAATGCTGATTTTATTATTTACACTAAGGTAAATCCATCATGGTTAAAAGCAAATCCTGAAAAATTTGCAATTGAATTTAACCTGAGTTTAACCAAAACTTTGCATAATATAAGTGAGATAGGTATATTCACAGGGATAGGAGACCCTAGGTCACTTCAGTCAATGATATTAAATTATCTAGAACCAGACCTCGCTATTCAAGATAAAATCAAGGCAAAAAGCTTTTTTTATCCAGATCATCATTTTTTTTCGCGAAATGAAGTTACTCAGGTGCTGACATTGGGTATAAATGTAATAACAACTAGAAAAGATCTTACAAAGATTCCTTGTGATTTACGAGGAAAGTTCAATGTCGCTCAAATTGAACTTAAGACGTATCCTGCAAATTTATTTGAAGATTTAACAAAGGTTGTTGTCAAAACTGATGTATCTGGGCTCGTTGTCGATTTAACTAGTCCTATTAAGGGGGAACTAAAAGATGCATAATCAATTTAATACACATATTGAAGTGGAAATTAAAAGAGAAAGAGGCAATTTATCTAGAAGAGAGATGGACGTACTCTTGCAAATTAAAGACGGTCTAAGAAATCCAGAAATCGCTGGAAATCTTGGTTTGAGTACCAAGACTGTTGAAAATCACGTAAGAAGTATACTCCAAAAACTTGGAGCAAAAAACAGAACAGAAGCTGTTGTTATTGCTCTAAAAAATTCAATGATAGATATTTAGCAGTTTACGGGGGTAAATTCTACTGATGATTTTATAGATGGTTTAATGCTAGATGTAATCCTACTATAGTTTTGGAATCTATAATTTCACCGGTTTTAATTTTGTGGAGAGCATCATCAATGGTGATGATGCAATTCTCTATAACCTCGCCGTGGTCGAGGTTTTGAACACCTGGCTCAAGATCTTTTGCCAGATAAATATATAATTTTTCTGTTGAATAGCCAGGGCATGGAAGAGTGTAACCTAGATCTATCCAGGTTTTGGCGGTATATCCAGTTTCTTCTTGTAATTCTCTTTTTGCGGTCATTAAATTATCAGTTTCGCCAGGATCAATCTTGCCCGCTGGTATTTCTAAAAGCAGGTCATTGACTGGCATACGAAACTGTTTTATAAGAACTATTTGTTTATTATCAAGTAAGGGAATTACGCAAACTCCACCGGGATGCTCTAAGTATTGTCGCAGTGACAGAATGGGAGGTTCTACTTGAATTTCGACATAATCCTCTTTAAAATTTAAAAATTTGCCTTGATATAAGGTCTTTGAGCTAACTGATTTTTCTATCACTAGGATTTATTTTACATGATTTTTAGAAGGAGTATAAAATTTCTTATTTGAGTTAATAGTTAGGGATTCGCTGAAAAACGAAGATTGGAGGCGGAATCCTTAATTACCATATTTGTATACTCTAAATACTTTATCTGAAGCTATTTGATTCATATCCAAACGTTTTAGGTTTACAAAGAAACTATGACAGCCCAAATGGGTTCCATAATTTTGATTACATCTCATTAACTTAAGTTCTACAGTGGTTTCAGGTTTACCTGCTATTATTGAAAAGACTTGGTCTGCAGTTAAAGGAAGAATATTTGATCCATCAACCTCAAGAATTCTGTCTCCTACTAAAATTCCTGCACGTTCTGCAGGAGTATTAGGATAAACATCAATAACGGTGCTTGTCTCTCCTATTTTATGGAGGTATTTTAATCCTATTATTCCCACATTTGAAGGAGCAAAATCAGAGTAGCCCTCAGCAACACCTAATTTAAATTTAGAATTTTCTGCCCAGACAGAACCTAAATTTGTTATCATCAATAAGTAAATTAAAATAATAAAACTAAGTTTTTTATTATTTAAATTTATATTTTTTTGCTTATACATATTCTATCCCTTGTTTTCCCTAATTTATGATGTGGATTACCCACTAATTAGATTATGTGATATACAAGTTAAGATTTGGTTATCTGAGAGATTTGCAAATTCAGTAAGATTGAGAGTTTGAGCTAATTGTTTAGCTTTTTTAGCAATAATAGTTTTGCTTGGGTACTGAAAATCCTTTGCAATTTATGGTTAAAATCCAATATAAATGCAATTATCTAAGCCCCAAGGACCACAGCAGTAGGCTTACCGGTGTATTCCATAAGTATCACCTCTAGAAGAGGGTGTCTGTGCATCCTGTCATCGATATAGCGGTGAAGTTCAGAGCGCAGATCGATTTGGAGCTTATCGATTTCGAATTTTGAGTTTTTGGAATTCTTGGAATGGTTGTGAGCGTTTTTGGGGTTATGAGGACTTTTTTCGATAGCGTCCCGAGCGATCTGGGTGACTACTTCTAGGAAGCCTGCTTTTGTTTCGGTCGGAGATAGCACTAGCCCGCGTGAATAAACCTTAGGCTCGCCCATAATCTCACCGTAAGCATTGATGGTGATTACCACCGAGAGCATACCTTCAGAAGCGATTAACCTGCGCTCAAGCATGATGCTTGTATCAAGCTCACCGACATTAGCGTTATCGATCATGATGATACCAGCCTCTACTTTATCAACTAGCTTGCAGATATTGTTTTGGATTTCCAGAACATCACCGTTATCCATCAAAAAAATATTATCGGGATGAACTCCGCACTCCACGCCAGTTTCACCGTGCTTAACCAGCATTCGATACTCACCGTGGCAAGGCATAAAATACTTAGGCTGAGATAAATTAAGAAGCATTTTTTGTTCTTCTTTACTAGCGTGCCCCGAAACGTGCACGTTTTGTTCTCTGCCGTAAATCACCTCAGCGCCTCTAGCATAGAGCATATTAATAAGATTATTTACAGACTTCTCGTTACCAGGGATCGGTGAAGCGCTCATTATCACTGTGTCTCCAGGCTGGATCTGAAGGTACTTATGCTCGTTACGCGCGATTCTAGAAAGAGCCGCAAACTGCTCACCTTGAGAACCAGTAGCAAGTATGATCAAGTCTTCATGCGGGACATTATGAATATCTTCTTGCCTAACGACAAAATCATCAGGAATTTTTATGTAACCGAGCTCTTTACAGATGCCTGCTAGATTTATCATCGAACGCCCGAAGATGGTGATTTTTTTGCCTGCCTCGCGAGCAAGCTCCATGATTAGTTTTACGCGCAGGACTTGGCTAGCGAAGGTAGTGATATAAGTGCGCCCGGAAGACCCAAAAATAATTTCTCTTAGCTTAGGGATCACAGCTTTTTCTGATGGAGTGTATCCGGATTTTTCGGCATTAGTACTATCACTAATCAAGAGCGTCACACCCTGCTCGCCAGCTTGCGCAAGAGGAGCCAGGTCAAAATATAAATTATCGATAGGGCTATGATCAAATTTAAAATCTCCGCTATGCACGATACGCCCAGCTGGAGTGTCGATGATGAGAGAGTAACTATCAGCGATACTGTGATTATTACGGATATACGTAACAGCGAAGCTTTTACCTACATAGATGGTTTCGCGATCTTTTATAAGCTTAGTGTTTTGACCAGAAACATTATTCTCGATAAATTTATTCTGGAGCAAGGCCATCGCTAGATTAGGTGCATAAATGACAGGAGCCTCAACTTCATTAAGAAGCGGCACAACACCGCCAATATGATCCTCGTGACCGTGAGTAATAACTAGAGCTTTGATTTTGTCTTTGTTTTCGATAATGTAATTAAGCTTAGGCAGAACTATATCGACACCAATCATATCGACAGTAGGGAAGGCAAGCCCAGCATCTACCAGCATTAGATCGTCACCGCACTCATAAACCCAAGTATTTTTTCCGATTTCGTATAAACCGCCAAGAGAAATGACCTTAACTTTTTGCTTAGGGTCTTGTGGTATTTTACTGTTTAAAACCTTGTGCTCAAGCGGGTTTTGGAGTCCTTGCCATCCAGCTTGCAAAATCTCCCGCGCCTTAGTTGTTATTTCATTAACCACAAAAAACCATTAACCCTTTTAGTATCGTCTCAAGATTAGCTCGCTTATCCATAGATAAAGGAAGTAGCGGCTCTCTAATTTCACCAGAACAAAAACCTAAGTAATTCATAGCATATTTTATACAAGTAGGATTAGGTTCGGTAAATAAATTATCAAAAAGCGGGAAAAGCTTTTGGTGGATGATAAGAGCGGACTTGATATTACCGGAAGTAAACTCAAAAACCATTTCTTGCATCTCTCTGCCCACTAGATGAGAAGCTACAGAAATCACTCCTTTTGCTCCAACTGCCATCATAGGCAGGGTAAGACTATCGTCTCCAGAATAAATATCAAACCTCTCAGCACCAATCTGGGAGCGGATTTGAGTGATTATATCGATATTAGTGCTCGCCTCTTTTAGTGAGTGGATATTAGGGTATTTATTAACTAGCTTGATTATGGTATCGGCACTAAGTGAGATATTGGTGCGAGACGGAACATTATAAAGAATAATAGGTAGCTTGGTAGATTCTGCGATCTGTGAATAGTGCTCAAACAGACCGTTTTGGGTCGGTTTATTATAATAAGGAGTCACCATCAAGAGCCCATCAGCTCCGTTTTGCTCAGCAAGCTTGCTCATCTTAATTGCTGTACTAGTGCAATTAGAGCCAGCTCCAAAAATAATTTTTACTGAAGAAGCTTCTCCCTTGACTAGATCTTTGAGGCAGAGCAAGAGCTCTATTTCTTCATCATGAGTAAGAGTGGGACTTTCCCCAGTAGTACCTGTGATGACAATAGAATCAGAACCGTTATTAATAAGATGCTTTGCTATTTTTTCAGCCGCGGCAAAATCAATTTTTTGTTTGTTACCAGCCACAAAAGGTGTAATCATAGCAGTAATAATTTGTCCAAAATCTATATGCATTGTTATAAATTATAGCTAATAATTTGATACCAAATCTTAGCTTGATTGAGTGATTAAGGATCTTTACTCAAAACGTCGTTTTTAAGCAAAAATTTAATGTTTAAAATGACGTATTTTGGTAAAAACCATGGCTATCCCATATTTATTGCAAGCTGAAATAACTTCTTGGTCTCTAATTGAGCCGCCAGGTTGAATAATGGCACTTATATGATTTTGAGCGGCGATATCAATATTATCAGCGAACGGAAAAAAACCATCAGAAGCTAGCACTGCACCACGAGTATCAAAATCGAAATTAGCTAGAGCATCCTTAACAGACTTGACTCGGTTAGTTTGTCCACAGCCAATACCCAGAGTTTTACCGTTTAAAACAGCAACAATGGCGTTTGATTTTACATGTTTGACAATTTTCCAAGCTAAAAGTAAATCTACCCATTGATGATCTTCAACTTGTTTCTCGGTGACTACTTTTATCTCTTCAGGATTATGTAAACATTGATCAAACTCTTGTACCAAATAAGCTCCACTAATGGCTTTTATATCATAAAAGGTTTTAGGATTTGGTTTATTTATTGTAATTAATCTTAAGTTAGGCTTTGTTGCTAAAACCTCTAACGCTTCTGGGCTAAAATCTGGTGCGATAACAGCTTCCAAGAAAATTTGCGTCATTTCATTAGCTGTATTCAAGTCTATAACTACATTTGAACCCACAACTCCACCAAAAGCACTGACTGGATCAGAGCTTAATGCATCCAAAAATGCCTGACCAGGACTAGGTGCGATAGCTACACCACATGGATTATTATGCTTAATAATAGCGATGCAGGGTATAGATGAATCATACTCACTGACAATGTTCCATGCTGATTCCATATCAAGTAAGTTATTAAAACTCACCTCTTTACCTCCCAACTGTTTGAAATCTCCAAATCCAAAGGCTGTAGAATTTTTGAGGCGGTAAAGTGCCGCTTTTTGGTGAGGATTTTCTCCATAACGCAATGGAGAAGAGAGTTCTAGCTCTATACTTAATTGTTGAGGCATTACTAAAACCTGATTATTTATATATTTATTGTAATTAAAAGAAGCTCCTACAGGGCTAGTTAATAATTGTTTTTTGAGATATTCTGTGATTACAGCATCATAGCGTGAACATTCCTCAAATACATCAATAGCTAGCTTCTCTCTTAATGCAAGCATTTCCACAGAGTCATACCCGTATTTTAAAACTTGATCAATAAATAATTGATACTGAGAGGGTTTACAAAGTACGGTAATAGATTCAAAATTTTTACCAGCACTTCTAAGAAGAGTTGGTCCACCAATATCAATATTTTCTATTGCTGTAGCAAAAATTCCTTCTGGAGAGCTTATGACTTCCTCGAATGGATATAGATTAACAATAACTAAATCAATTTTTTCTATTTCATTTTCAATCAGTTCTATCAAATCTTTTTCTTGATCACGACGTGCCAAAATTCCTCCAAGAATTTTAGGGTGTAAGGTTTTAACACGACCATCAAACAATTCTGGAAATTTTGTAAGCTCACTTACTTCCTGTACTGTGTAACCCAAAGATTTTATATGTTTAGCTGTTCCACCAGTGCTCACAAACTCATAATCCTGGGCAACTAAAAAATTTAGTAAATTATCTAATCCAGATTTATCTGATACTGAAATTAAAGCTTTTTTGCTCATGTTTAAATTATAACTTTATTTAGGAATTTTATTGATCATACCAAGAGCTTTTGAACCCATATCAATTAAATTCATAAGTCCACCACCGCCAGATCTTCCGAGACTACCGCTATGATTTGGATTTATGCCCCCTAAAAGAGTATTTTGAGCAAATTTCCAAACAGCAATTCCACCAGCACCCACAATTAACCATTTAATAAATTTTAAGGATAAACGAATGAGAGCTCCTCCAAACAAAAATAATCCTGCACCTGCCGCCCATGGTTGAAATTTTTCGGGCAATTTATTTACAAAGGGTAATTTTGAACCAAGTAGTTTTAATGGTTTGAGGAAAGGATTTCCTGGAGTATTTTGAATATTAGTCATTAATCCTTTCAAACTATCAGTAACAGTGGTTCCTGTAGCTTTTGCAATTTGGAAAGGATTGCCACTAGCAAAAGCTTTTTGGATATCAGGCGATATTGCTTTTTCAACAAAGCCCGTTAAAAAATTTGTAAACTCTTCGCTAAGTTCATGATACTCACCAGTTAGAAGTTTTTCTATTGCTTCTTTTGGTTTCATAGGTAATTCAATACCAGTACTTTTTGCGTGAAATTCTAATTGTTTTGAAAGCCATGATGTAACAGGAGAGAGTAGAGTAAGAGCGGCTGTGGGACCTCCTGGCAAATTATTCACAAACATATTAATTGGTAAAAATGTTGTATGTAACAGACCTTCAAGCCCTACTTTCATGCCTAGTTTTGCCGCTTCACTACCTTGAGCTATTGCAGTTTTAGTAACGCCTTCAGTAATTGATTTTGCAGTCTTACCAACACCTTCTGTGATTGTTTGAGCTTTTTTGTGAAGATTAGCAGTAATAGAGTTATTTTTGTTTGTAGGTAAATTATTATTATTTGATTTTATAGCTTGTCTAGAAATGGCCACAGCAGCCCCTGCTTCATGGCCAACATGAGATTGTGATGGAGATAAGTAACTTAGTAAATTTGCTAACATCCTCTAATTAGTGTATATACAAATATTCTAATCCACTAGAATTGGTATTGTCAAGTTTATATTAGGTGTATTTGCCTATGTGGATTAACCGTTTTTTAACATTCTTCTGCACAAATACTTAAGTAGAAACAAAAATTATGGTCGATAACTTAAATAATAGGGAAATTTTAAATTCAAGATTGAGCAAAAGGATTACACCTAAAGCTCAAGAAGATGAGCTCTATGATTTATTGGAATCTTCACAGAAATTACCTGCAAAAACTATATTCTATGCTTCAAGAAAAAGTAAAAAAGTTTTTAATGATTTTGCCTTACCAGAAAATAATTCAAACCCTATTAATCAAGAAAAAGAAGATTTATTCAAAGTATCAAGAAGTACGGTTCGATATTTAAAATATTTTGATACTAATTCTGATGGGAAAGTTTCTGATGATGAAGCTATAAACTATTTACTTAAACAACAAACCCAAAAAGGAACTGCTAATCAAATTCTATATGCTTACAATAAAAATGCAAGAGACTTTGACAGGGTAATAAGTACATTTGATAAACTTCCTGCTGATGGAGTTTTTAATGATGATGAATTAATTAATGCTCTTCTAGCATTAAAAACTTCAGATTTTTCTAATATCAAATATGAAAACGCTATCAAGGTATTAAATAGAAATACTCACTTAAGTGAAATTAAAAAGATTGTAGATTTAATAGATAAAAACTCTAATGGCAAAATATCTGAAATAGAGGTTTTAGATTCGGTGCTTGCAGGTAAGAAAGGACTTCTCAATCTACAAGACGAGCTTACTAAGAGTGTTTTAAAATCAAATAAAAATTTTGAAAGGATAGCTAGTATACTTCAAAATATAAATCCAAGTTCCCCAGGTGAAATAAGTAATAAAGATGTATTTGAAATTTTGATAAATCTTAGAGCTGGAAATCTTTCACAAGATCAAATATCTAAGGCGATGTATTTAAGTAAGAATTCTAATAGTGAACAAATTGCAAGCTCGGTTACCATTATTGACCCAGATAATAATGGTCAAATTTCAAATCAAGAATTTGTAAATTTCATTTTAAATTTTAGAAATGGAAATATCCAGGGCGACCAGAATCTAATCTTAGTAGAACTCTTAGAAAAAAATTCTAATTTTCAAAATTTACTAAATATCATAAATACTGTAGATACTAATAGCAATGGGCTTGTAAGTGATGAAGAGTTAATTGATTTTAGTCTTGCCGTCAATCAAGGCAAGTTGAATTTAGATAAAGATTTAACGGACTTAATTTTGGTAAACAACAAAAATTTAAAAGCAATAGTTGGTTTGATAAAAACAATTGATAGTGATAACAACGGTCTAATAAATGATAAAGAACTTTTTAATACAATCATTGACCTTAACAAAGGGGTAGTTAATATTGCAAACTTGAAACTTATTGACTACATCCTTTCCAAAAATAATAACAAAGAGCAAATCGAATTAGCAATTAATAAAATTGATCGTAATCAAAATGGAAAAATTGAAGATGAGGAAATTCTCAATGCTGAAATTTCTTATCGAAAAGGATCTTTTACAAATATTAATAGAGATATTTTTAATATTGTAATTGAATCAAATCCAAATTCCAAAAATCTTCTTGAAATATATAATCAGTTTGATCCTGATAAAGATGGCATTATCACTAAAAAGGATTTTATCGATAAAATTCTTGATCAGCGCGCTGGTTTGGTTTTAATACCGGATCTAAAACAATTTAATCAAGTAATTAAAGTTCTTGATCAAGATCAACAAATAATGAATTTAATTGAATATTTTGACACAGATAAGGATGGAAGAATAGATGATAGATCTTTTGCTAAAGGGTTTTTAGATTCAAGAGCAAAAAAAATTACCTATGATAATGAATTTATCGATATTCTTGCTCAAAGAAATCCTAATTCACAAATAATTCTTGATGCAATATCTATCTTAGATTCTGATAATAATGGAGTAGTGAGTACAAAAGAATTTGAAAAAAACTTCAAAGCTTCAGTCAGTGTCAACGGAGTGGTTGATTTTAATAGAATGTCAATTATTACTAATATTCTAGATGTCATTTATCCTGATGCAATTAAATTAGATCAATTTAGAGATAGTGTAGATATTAATAATGATAATCTTTTGAGCGAAGCAGAGATTATAGATGCTCTTCTTAATTTAAGAAACAAATCTTTGGAAAATCCGGGTATAGAAATTATCCAAGAAGTACTCTCTGTAAATGACAATTATTTGAAAATAATCGATACAATTGAAAAAATTGATTTTGATAAAGATGGTGTTATCTCTGATTTTGATAGTATCGCTGGCTTAATTGCAATTAGACAAGGAAAATTTACAAATGATCAATTACCAATAGCACAAGCGGTATTAATCAAGAATCCAAATCAAGAAGAGTTGACAAAGATCTTAAATCTATTTGATAAAGATTTAAATGGAACTATTTCTGACCTAGAATTACTTGATGCATTATTAAAAATTAGAAAGGGAGAAGTCAATTATAGAAATAATTTGATTTTAGAAAATCTTAAAAAATTAAATCCAAATCATCTAGTTATTGAAAACCTTATAAAAGAAATGGATCCCAATAATTCAGGAACTATTGACTATAGTGAACTTGTTAAAGGACTTCTTTCTATAAATAAATCTAGTTTGAAACGTCCTAGTGATGAGAT
>JBEAYS010000067.1:0-5748 GCA_041170505.1 Cyanobacteriota bacterium | reverse complement strand
TTTTTCTTGTTTTTTGTTATTATTTAAAAAAAATGGGAATAATATAAGATTGTAGTAGTGGTGCGCCCGAAGGGATTTGAACCCTTAACCTTTGGCTCCGGAAACCAACGCTCTATCCAGTTGAGCTACAGGCGCAAAATCACCTCGAAAATTATTTTTTCCGCCGCAGTTTTTGAAATTCTTTTAGTAGATTTTTTTCTTTGTCATTGAGCCCAGTTGGAGTTTTTACAAGAACGTTTACATAATGTGCACCAAATTTTGTCTTAGTATTAAATTTTGGGAAGCCCTCACCTTTTAGAGTTTCAGTAAAACCATGTTGGGTACCAGATTTTAGAGTTATTTTTTTTGGACCATTAATAGTCTCAATCTCGACACTCTCTCCCAAAGCGGCTGTTACCATATCTACTTCTAGACTTGAGTAAACATCAGCATCTTCGCGCTTAAGGCTAGGATGATTTTTGATGTGGATATTGAGATAGATATCACCATTTGGTCCGCCAAAGGGACCAGCATCTCCTACTCCAGAAAGCCTCATGTGAGCCCCTTCAAAAATTCCAGCAGGAATATTAACTTCGATTTCTTTTTCTTCACGCATGCGGCCTTTACCCTTACAGTTTTTGCATTTGTTTTTTATCTCAGTACCTGTTCCTGAGCAGGTTGGGCAAGTAATTGTCTGGCGTACTTGTCCCAAAAATGTATTTTGCACGCTGATAATTTGACCATGCCCATTACATTGAGCACAAGTAATAATATCACTAGGACTTTCAGCTCCTTTGCCAGAGCAAGTTTCACAGCTTACAAGTGGATTGACGCGGATTTTTTTCTTGGTTTCGGATTTTGGATCTAAAAAGTCCAAATAGATATCCACCACCTGATCCTCACCGCGACTGGGTCCGCGGGTTTTTCGTGATCTTCCAGAACCAGCACTAGCAAACCCTCCACCAAAAAAACTTGAAAAAATATCACTTAAATCCTCAAAGCCAGCGGATCCAGTAAAACCACCAAAATCCCCAAATCCACCTTGACCAGCACCTTTTAGCCCGTCTTTGCCATAACGATCATAAAGCTCACGCTTTTGAGGATCTTTTAGTACTTCATAGGCTTCACCGAGCTTTTTAAAAAGTTCTTCATTGCCAGTCTCGGAATTATCTGGGTGATATTTTCTGGCGGCTTTTTTATAAGCAGATTTTATCTCTTTTTCATCAGCATTTTTGCTGATACCTAATAATTCGTAATAATCGTCTGTATTGCTAACCACCACTATCTTAATTTTACAATATTTCTTAGTATTGGTGTTAGTTGATAACCACTAACGGGAATAGTAAAAATATGCCAAAAGTATTAGTTTTTTTTGAAGTTAATAACGGTAAGCTAAATTCTTCAGCAAGAGAAATTTTAAAATTTTCAGCTGAAAATTTTGGATCTGATAGTGTAAGTGCTCTTGTTATTGGCGCTAACGCTAGCCTGCCAGCAGGAGAACTCTGTAAGATAGGTGCTTCAAAAGTTTTTGTAGTCGAAAGTGATGAGCTTGAGGTGTTTAGATCGGATCTCTATCTTGGTGAATTCTTCAAAATATATCAAGAGCTACAGCCAGATATTTGTTTTGCTAATAATTCTGTTGACGGAGAAGCTCTATTTGGGCTTGCTTCAGCGAAGACTAATTCCAATATTGCGACAGATTGTCTTGGCTATGAAACTCAGTCGGGAATTCTCACTCGTAGTACTTACTCAAATAAAATGATTGTCAAATGTACTCTTGATCCAACCAGAAAGTCGTTTATAACTTTTAGACCAAATAGTATAAAAGCCACTCAGGATGTAGGTTCTAACGGTGAGCTGATTGCTCGTGAGCTTTCTTGTGAATCTAAAATCACTATTAGTTCTGTTACAAAATCTTCTTCAAGAGAAATTCCTCTTACTGAAGCAAGCATAATTGTTTCTGGAGGGAGAGCTATGGGTAATGCTGAAAATTTTTCAATTCTAAGAGAGTTCGCTGAAAAGATTAATGCCGCTGTTGGTGCTTCACGTGCCGCTGTTGATAGTGGTTATGCACCTCATAGTATGCAAGTAGGACAGACAGGTAAAGTTGTAAGCCCCAATCTTTATATTGCTTGTGGCATATCTGGAGCGATACAACACTTTGCTGGAATGGGTTCTAGCAAAGTTATAGTCGCAATAAATAAAGATCCAGAGGCTCCAATTTTTAAAAAAGCTGATTATGGAATTGTAGGCGATTTGTTTCAGATAGTACCAGAGCTCTCTAAACAAGTAGAAAGTTTCACCGTCGCTAACGCTTGATTTTTAATTCTTTTGTAAAACTGCTAAAATAAAGTTGTGGATGTTGGTTTTAATTTTTCGCAAATCTTGGATTTTTACGGTAATTTTTTATTAGCAAAAGAAAATACTTCTCTTCTGATTTTGGTGTTGTTAGGATTCGCTGGGGGATTGATTTCTAGTCTTTTGCCCTGTGTGCTTTCGCTATTGCCCGTAAATCTCGCATATGTCGGAACTTTAAATATAGACAATAAGATTCAAGCTCTAAAAAAAGCTTCAGCTTTTGTACTTGGGGTAGTAATGGTGATGACTCTTTTAGGTGTTTTTGGTGGACTAGCTTTTGCGGTCTTTACTGAGTTTAAGGGTCCGATTAATATAGCTGTAGGCTTTTTTATTATGCTAATGTCTTTGATGATTCTGGAGGTCATCAGACTACCTCTGCCTAAGTTTTTTAGTACTATGCCCAATGCCAGTCCTTTTGTGGTGGGTATGGTCTTTGCGCTTGTAAGTTCACCTTGCTCAAGCCCAATCCTGATCAGTGTTTTATCGATAGCTGGGACTATGAATTCAATTTTTAAAAGTATGATTTTGATGTTTGGGTATTCACTAGGATACTCGGCAATAATTTTTGTTGCAAGCTTTTCGACGGGGCTTATAAAGCAATTGACATGGTTTAAACATCATAGTAATTTGATGATTCGTTTAAGTGGTTGTGCTTTGTTTCTGCTGGGAGCTTTTTATGCTTATATAGGATTTAAAAATTTATCATGATAGATATTGAACAGCTTAAACTAGATATGCAAAAAAGGCTTTCTGAAAAAAGATATTTGCATACAGAATCGGTTGTAAAGACTGCTCTGGAAATTAGATTAGCCCTGAAATTCAATCAAGAGCTGGATTATAAGCTTGAAATTGCTGGCTGGCTTCATGATTCTTGTAAGGAGCTTAATAATATTGAGATGATTTTGCTAGCTAAATTTTATAAGTTGGAAATTTATGATTCCGATAAGATTTTCCCTAATCTTCTACATGCTCGTGTAGGAGCGGAATGGATAGAAGATGAATACGAGATTTATGATCCAGAAATTAAGCTAGCGATCAGAGATCATACTTTAGGTAGTGTTGATATGCTTCCTAGTGCTAAGATTTTGTTTTTGGCAGATATGATAGAGCCCCTTCGTGATCAAAAACAAAAAGCCATCAATCCTACTCAGGAAACGGATCTAGATAGAATTAGAGATTTAGTTTTTCAAAAAAAAGATCTTGATCTTGCACTAATAACAGCAATGGACTCGAAGCTAAGCTATACCATAAAAAAATCTCTAGATTTACACCCTTTAGGGGTCATGGCGCGCAATAGTTTACTTGCTACCGTCAAGAATCGCACTATTAATTAGTCGCAAGATTGGCACTTAGTTTTTTGGCCAAATTAAGATTTCCAAGTATGTGAGTAATTTTTATACCAAAGTTTTCGTCTATCGCAAGGACTTCACCTCGGGCGACCAACTGGTTATGAACATAGATATCTACTGGATCTGAGCATTGTCTATCTAGTTCTATTGCTGATCCACGTGTTAGTCTCAAAACATCTTTCATGGACATTTCTGCTCTACCTAGTTCGATAATCAGCTCCATATTTATATCCCTAAGAATTCCTAAATTTCTTTTTTGATCGATATTTGATGTCGACAAATCGTTATTACCACTAGCATCTACTAAAGTCCCTGAGCTAATTTCAAGTTTTACTCCATATCCTTTATAAATTTCTTGTTCAAGTTCGTTTATGTTAATGCTCTCGAGCGGTGTTTTTAAATTTTTAACTAAATATTCAATTAAAGCACAATTGACCTCAAAGTGCACTGGAAATTCTTTTTCACCTAAGCTTAGTTTAAATCCTAGTCCTATAGGCTCTGAAGTATCTATTTGGACTTTTAGGGTATCAGCCGAATCAGGATCTAGTTTGTAAAAATCCTTGTCTCCAAATTTAAATTTAAGATCTTTGAGTATTGATGAAAATCTTTTGGAAATCGCTACAATTGCGGTTTGGATGGCATCTGAAAAAAGCATTTGTAAATTAACAGGGATATCATCTTGTGATTCATTATATTCTTTGTCCTGTAGAAGTTCTATAATTGGAATCATTTGTTCGGGATTTGTTAATAAGTAAATTGATCCCAGTGAGGGATCTTCAATATTAACGGTGTATAAGAAATTTTTTTCTGGATTATAAGAGAATTTATCAATTTGAATTGAAGATTCAAAAAATCTTGAGAAACTCAAATGTATTCTTTTGTTTAAAAGTGCTGATAATTTTGCGGAGCTTTCAATAGCCATTATTCGCGCAATCTTACTGAAGCTCTCTTCTGTTTTTATATCTAAGGGCATGATTTAAACTCCTAATCCTAAGACTAGTTCTAATATTTTTATTCCTCAAAATTTAATTTGTTTAGCACTTTAGATAGTTTATATACCCTAATTTTTTAAAAATCATCTTTTTGTATTAGTATTAATTAAGGAGCCACTGAAAAATTCGACGAAATCGCATTTTTCAGCGAATCCTTAAGGACCTTTTACTGTATTCATCAATTAGGTCAAAAATAAAAATGACTAAAATTCATAGCAAAAAACCCATTATTTTAGCTTCTGGCTCCCAGACTAGAAAAGAAATGCTGGAAAGAATAGATTTGAATTTTCAGGTGGTTATACCTTCAGTAAATGAAGAAGCTCTAAAACTAGAATTAAAAGACTTAGCACCAGAAGAATTGGGTATGCAATTAGCATTGGCTAAGGCGCTTGCTGTCAGCCAAGAGTATCCATCTGCTTTTGTTATAGCTGGTGATCAGATTTGTCTTTTGGACAATAAAATTTTTGACAAACCTTTAACTACTAGTACTTGTGCTGATCATTTAAGAGCTCTTTCTGGCAAAACTCACTCACAGAATTGTTTTGCGGTGATTTGCCATGATAATAAACTCTTATGGAAGGGGCATTATAAAGCGTATTTGACCATGAGGGCACTAAATGATAGCGAAATTAATTCTTATATAGAATTAGAAAACCCTATAAATTCATGTGGTAGTTATATGTTTGAAAAACATGGTAAATATTTATTTAGTAATATCGAGGGGGATCAAGACGTGATTTTAGGCTTACCCCTTGTCCCGATACTTAATAAACTTTTTGAGTTGGATATTATATTTTTTTAGTGAAATCGTGAGTTATAATAATTTTATTGGGGCCTGTAGCTCAATTGGTAGAGTATTTCCATGGCATGGAAGGGGTAGTGAGTTCGAATCTCATCAGGTCCACCACTACAACTACAAAAAAAAACTGCAACTACTTGTTTAATAAGAAGCTGCAGTTTACGGGGGTATGTACTGACGTAATATTATATATAATCCCAATTCTCTATAAATTTTTCTCCATCAAGTGGACGAATTATATTATGTTATCTAGTAAAAAATATTGAAAAAT
>JBEAYS010000066.1:0-24083 GCA_041170505.1 Cyanobacteriota bacterium | reverse complement strand
TCCAAAAACACATTATTATGAGTGGCATACCAACAATCCAGCTCCATGCGCTTTTCGTAAGGAATTGAATTACGTCCATTGACTTGAGTCCAACCCGTCAAACCCGGTTTTACAGCGAGTTTTAGGACTTGTTCTGGAGTAAAATGCTCGACTTGCACTGGCAAAGCTGGGCGGGGACCTACAATACTCATATCACCAAGTAAAACATTAATGAGCTGAGGAGTCTCATCCAGACTGGTTTTGCGCAAGAAGTGACCTAGAGGTGTAATTCTATCGTCCTCTTTGGACTCAGCTAGTTTATTAGGATCTGAATCTACTTTCATAGTACGAAACTTAAAACAGGTAAAATTCTTAGAGTTTTTGCCGACTCTAGTATGCAAGTAAAAAGCAGGTCCGGGCGAATCAGATTTTATGAGAAAAATAATTAGGATCCAAAAAGGGAAAATCATCAATAAAGCAATTAGACTCATGGTAATATCGAAGATTTTTTTTACAAATAAATTTAACAACGACATCTCAAAAATATCCTAGCAATAGTTAGGTTATTTTGGGGCTGATTACATAGTTATAAACTGCTAGGTTCAACAGCTTCAGAATTTTTTAAATGTCTTGCAGATCTTAATATATTTGATAACATAGGCAATAGGGCTGTAGAATCAACATCAGTTTTTCTGTTATTCTCATATTTCCAAATACCAGACGCTTTAGTTGTTTTTGATTGATAAACCAAATATTTTATGTTAGAATTAGATTTAGAGTTTACTTCAAAAAAATTGAAATTTTTCAGATAATTGACTCTGTCTTTTTTATCATCATAGTATCGACTTAATTCATTCTCTTCAGTTAAAGCTTTAGCCGAATAATGTACTTTTGGATCTAGTAAAGGTAAAAAAGTTTCAGGTTTTACATTTGAGTCAGGCTTTCGGCTATTATCTTGATTAAATTCCCATATTCCTGTTTGATTAGGATTAGTCTTGGATCTATAGATTACATATTTTTGACCTCGGTTATTTTTTGGAGTTATAGAGAAGAAATCGAAGTTTTTAAGATAAGGCTGGAGATTTAGATTTTTATGTTCTTGTTTAGTGTAATAATTTTTTAACTCTTCAGTAGTAGTTATTTTTTCGACGTTGTATTTATTTGATAAAGCATTAACTTCAATGATTGGAAGCAATGGAGAGTCTTCTGGTAATTTTTTAGCTAATTTTTCATCCTGAATTGCAAGCGTGTCTTTAGCTCTAGTTAAATACCCTAATAAAGTGTTAATGGAATCTTCAGCTCTTGCCTGATCTTCGTAAATTGAACCTTGATGATCTTTTACAATTTGTTCCTGTGAGTCTTTAAGCAATTTTAAAAAATGTTGTGCTTGTTTGGATAAATAACCAGCTTGAGCTCTGCTACCTTGCGGACCGTAGCCTGGACCAAATTCGTAACGCATTGTTTGTGCATCTAAAAATTCTTTTAAGCCATTTCGGTCAAGTCCACTAACTGTTTTGAATAACATTTTATATAAATTATTTTTCTGTTCGTCGTTGGGGTTAGTATTAAAAAAATTTGAAGGATATGATTCTAATAATTGGTTCAAATCATTTTGTGGGTTTGATGATATTTGTGCCTTTAATTCTTTAGAACCTGGTGCTAATTCTAATGATTGCCTGTACTGTGGATCAGATAATATCCCCGCCATTCCTAATGATGAATGATAAGGTTTCATGTTTGCTATAGTTTGACTAATAGATATGGGTATTATTATGTTGGCAATACCATAGGCAATTGCTTCTGGTCTTGATCCTGCAAGCCAATTTAACAAACATCCATGCGCATTTCGCCATTGTTGAGCACCTTGGGCCGCTTGAGAGTATCCTTCCTGCTCTGCTTTATTAGTTATTTCACTATTTATTGTTCTTTCAGTTTGACTTAGTACTTCTTGATTGGTTTCAGGATCTTGAAAAACTCTAGCCGCCATAATATAAGCTTCTTCGGGACTTATTTGACCATCAGGACCATAAAGTTTGCTTCTAATTTCTAACAAGGTTTTAATAGCTTTTAATTCTGAGTTAGTTAATTTTAAAGCCATTACTGAATTACTATTAATACTTAAGCCGGCTAGACCATTACTCTCCAAAAATTTATCCATAAATTCTTGTGCAAGAGAAGATTCAAGTAATGTAGATACTGACTCAATTAGAGGATTTAAATCCTCGATTTTTTCTATCAATGGAGCTAGTAAATTTGGATCTATATCCTTAGTAAATAAATTTAATTGACCTGCTTGAAATAAATTAAAAAGGGCATCAGCTTTATTCTCTAGTTTTGGTCCTTTGGCACTTTCATAGGCCTTTATCAAGTCATTAGTAGTTCCTATCAAGTCAGTGATATTTTGAAAACTTATATTTTGGGGCTGATTTAAATTACTTGACTGACAAGATAATTCATTTAAATTATTTAAAATACTCAGAACGTCGACAGGATTTTCTAGATCAATAATTAGTTTTGCAATAGATTCGGACATCTTAGAAGAATCAATAGCGGGATTTTGCTTGTGTATTTCTGGTTGGATTAATTCTGTTAGAAATTGTATGTGTGCTTCTCGTGGGGCTGATTTATTATTTGAGTCTCTACTTTTTTTTAGATCAGCACTTAATCTAGCTAAAACTTGGTTAGGATCATTATTATTTTCCTCATTCAGCAAAGATAATGATTTTAATGCCGTTGCAAATCCATTTTTGTCTTTGTTATATAAATGGATTAAAGCTTTAGCTACGTTCTGAGCCTGACTTTGATCTTGCTGAGGGGATGACTGTGTTAACAAACCTGAAATTAAATTAGCTTGACGAGGCTCTTCTAAGTCAGTTAACACAGAATCAAAAAGCTTAGTAATCTGCTCATTACTAGCCTTTTGGAGAGTTTGTGTATCTTTCATTTCAAGCAAAGCCAGAGACAAAGCCTGAATCTGCTCTGGTTGAGCATTTGCAAGCAAATAAGCTGGAATCGAATCAGGAAGCTTATTGCCAGCCTCAGCTTGAACATCATCCGCCTTGGTCATTGATTCAAGAGATTTAAGGTCAGCTAAAAAATCTGAAAATTCTATTTGCTGATCAGCAGCCATTAAACCTTTAACAGCTTCTTTTTTAGCTTGAAATGCTTTTGTAACTAAATCATCTAAAAATTGTTTTTGAACCTGCTTATTAGCTGGATCTGAGGATAATAATTTTGGCAATTGAGATAAATCAAAATCTTTAAGATTAGACCTAAGAACTTGTTGGAGAACCGGATCAATGGGATTACCATCTCTGATACCTTTTTCATCAAGAAGCTTAATCCCGGCATCCACTAAATTAGATTTCAATTCTTCTAATTTTTCTTCCGATAAATGATCCTTTAATTTACTTGGATCTTCTAATAAGCTTTTCATTTGATCAGGAGCACTCAAAGGTAAGCTAGCAATAGATTGCAAGACATTGTCTCTATTAGAATCTTCAACTCTAGATAAAAGGTCAGAAAAAAGTTTAACCTGTTTATCAGTGGAAGTAGGAAGAGCCTCTTTAAAAACCGTTGATAATATTCTTGATTGCTCGTTTGGGCCAAGCCCCCGAACCCGTGTATTTAAAAGAGACATAAAAGCTTTTTGTTTTTCTTTTGAATCAGTCGAAGTAGAAGCCTTACTCATAAATTCACGAAGAGCTGGAGTAAAATTAGAAATTTGATATTGTGGTATGGTGCTTATTAAAGAGGCTAGGGTGCGCAATTCTTTTGGATTTGACGAAGGTGACTCTACCTTCATCAGAGCTGATTCCAAAGCCATAGACGAATTTTGAGACTTAGGATCAGTTAGATACTCAGCAATTTTGTCGACATCAGACGTGTCAATTTTTTGCAAGCCTGCAACTACTGAACCTAAAACTGAACCCTTGATTACTTCTTTGTTTTTTGGATCTAGAGGAGCTGCTTGAGTCCTTGGAGTCTCTGGTTTAATTTCTTGAGATGCTGATTGCAAGCTAGCTAAAGAATAAATATCTACTTTTGGTGTTGGTTTATTTCCGGGTAGACTTTCAAAAACTTGGGCTAATGATATTACCAGATTTGTATGAGGATTAATTGAATCTGTGAATTGATCAGAAATTTTTCTATAAAGCTCAAAAACAATGCCCTCTCTAATAGACTGATGGATATTTTCTTGTCTTGGCAATTGAATTCTTACAGCATCTGAAACTGTATCAGGTGGAATTTTGCTCAATTTAGAATCATAATGAGGTCCTTGGTAGGTTTTTATATGAGATTCAATTTGTCTGTCCAATAAACCAAAACTGATATTCTGATCTTTTACTTTTTGAGATGCTTGTTCTTTAACATATTTATTCATTTTAGTTGGATCACCCAAGGGTATATCCTTATTTTGTTGCCTCCCAATTTGTTGTAACACCTCTTTTTTTTCTCGACTTAATTCATTAAAATTAGCAAGAGAATCTATGATACTTTTAGTAATTTGTTTTGCAATAGTTTTATGATCACGCAATTGACCTTTAGATGTATCTACTAAGCCAGGCAGTAATGCTCGCAACTCATTAAGTTTATTTGAATCACCCTTTGTAATTTTTTGTGCTAAGCCTAATGCAACGGCAGATTTTATGTCTTGAGAAATACTTGTATCAGACAATTTTTTGGTAATCTCAGTTAATACTTCGTTTATATTTTTATTTGGACTATTTTCAATGATTTCTTTTGCTAGTCTTTGTAAATTTTGTCCTTTATTATTGTCAAGCAAATATTGCTCAGCTGTTTTCATAAAACCAAACAGCTTCTCTATATCCGATTCTACATTCAATGCTTTGCTTAAATCTTCTGCCAAATCTTTGAGGTTTTTTTTGTCAACGGTGGCAAATAAAATACTCAAAGCCTTTGTAATAGGTTGTATTTTTGAGGTATCAGCTCCTATAACTTGCCTTGCTAATTGGTAGCGCATATCGATACCAGGAATTGTTTTATTTGGTTGTAAAAAATTACTAATAGCATCTTCTGTAACATTTTTAAGTGATCTAGTATATTCCGCAAGACCTTGAAATAACCTCTCGGTTACAAGTTTTTGGAGTTGTGGGTCATTTTGCGGAGTTTGTCCTTGTGGTTTACTGGATACTAGTTGTCGCGTGGCTTGTTCGGTAGTGACTCTTGGAGGTTCACGACCAAGAGGTTGTACATGAATAAAAGTAAATGGATTAAAATTTAATTGTGGCCTAGGATTTGATCCAGAAGCAACTGATTTAGAAGATTGATCGAACCTATAAAATAACCTATTAGAAGAATATCTATAATCATCTCTAGGTTGCTCAATTTTAGGTTGATCTGAAGTCTTTGGGTCTTCAGTTGTATTTGGTCTAGAAAGAGGTTTACTAAAATCAGGAGTTAATGTTGGAGGAGTAACCATCTTTACAACTTGCCTTCACTCCATTAAACAATATTTTTATTAAGTTTCTGTTATCAACTCTAAAAAATTATCTAAAAATCGCACGCAGTTTATTGAGAGTGTCTTGGAAGCCCACTTGCTCATAAATTCCTTGCTTCAAAAAATTATCAATTTTAGATTTAAGATCGATGGCTCTATCTATCTCAGGATTAGTGCCGCGCTGATAGGCTCCAATGTTTATAAGATCTTCATTCTCCATATAAACAGCCATCATATTGCGCAGATCGCCGGCCATTTTTTGGTGCTCCTCACTAGTAATCTCCGGGAAAAGCCTCGAAACACTGCCCAGAACATCGATAGCAGGAAAGTGATTTTTTACGGCAATTTTTCTAGAAAGCACGATGTGACCATCTAAGACACCCCGCACAGTATCAGAAATCGGTTCGTTTAGATCATCACCCTCGACCAAAACCGCGTAAATAGCTGTAATTGAGCCTTTGTCGTTTTTGCCAGCGCGCTCAAGCACTCTTGGAATTAAGGAAAACACGCTTGGTGTATAACCTCGCATCGTAGGCGGCTCTCCGACAGCAAGCCCTACATCCCGCGCGGCCATTGCCATTCGCGTAACGCTATCTACCATCAGCATGACTTTTTTACCTTTGTCTCGAAAATATTCAGCGATGGTCGTCGCTGTCAGCAAGCACTTCATACGCATCATAGCTGGCTTGTCACCAGTCGCAATCACGCAGACAGAGCGCTTCATACCTTCCTCTCCCAGACTGGCTTCGATAAAGTCCTGTACCTCACGGCCACGCTCACCGACCAGCGAAATCACATTTATATCAGCTTCGCAATATCTAGCGATCATACCCATAAGAGTACTTTTACCGACTCCAGATCCAGCAAACAAGCCAATCCGCTGTCCCTCACCAAAAGTCAGAGTACTATCAATAGTCCTAACTCCGCACGAAAAAACTTCTTTTATTCGCGGACGGCCAAACGAATCAGGAGCCTCTTGTTCGATATCACGAAACTCCTCAAAAACCGGTTTTGGTCTGTGATCCATGGGCTCACCGAGAGGATCAATAACGCGGCCCAAAAGATCAGGGCTCAAACCCACTTGAAAAGTATTGCCTGTCGGGTAGACCTTACAGCCTTGGCTCACGCCTTTACCGTCCACCAGAAGCAATAATAAAGAGATCTGTCCTCTAAAACCCACTACCTCAGCGAGTTTCTCCTCACCGATATCTGTTACGATACGGCAAATCTCACCGACTTTTGCACCGGGCAACTGCGCTTCGAGCAAAAGTCCCACGACCTTACTGACATAGCCATACCATTGGCGCGATTCAAGATTAGCCATAGAGAATCGGCACCGTTCTTGAATATGATCAGCCTGAAGTTTAAATTCCTCGAGGTCCACTAGGTATTTTATACCCAAATTTTTTAACAAATCACTTGACTTGGGGGAGAGGGGGTAGTATTATTTTGAACTTGGAGTATTATTTAAAAGTAATCTTGATCAAAGTCTTGAGAGTAGGACCTCTATATCGGCTCATAAAAGCAGAACCAATGGTCAGAAACTTGCAGGTATTCCTGATAATCCGCTTATTGTGGAATTAAAAGAGTTAGCTGAATTCAGATTTGAAGTTAAATATTTAATAATCTAAGCTTAC
This sequence comes from Cyanobacteriota bacterium, assembly GCA_041170505.1. GTDB lineage: Bacteria > Cyanobacteriota > Vampirovibrionia > LMEP-6097 > LMEP-6097 > JBEAYS01. The sequence goes on along the minus strand of JBEAYS010000066.1, from coordinate 17,006 downwards.
TGGTTAGTAAAGTTATAGCTGAATTCACAATCATTCCAAACAATAATAAATACTGCCACAGCAAGACGCACAGAAATGTTAGGGGAAAGCTATTCTCTAATCGAAGAAGAAAAAATAAAATTTAATGACGACTTCGGATCTTGCTCTGCAAGTGATCTATATAATGTGCTTACACAAACAACACAAGAAGGGAGATCCGCAATTTCTGGGTTTGAATTTGAAAAATTTAGCTTAAAAAATTCGGATCCAACAAAAATAAAATTCACAGCATTTAGTGATCCTAAGGGAAAAGGATTTAATCACCCGAATCACAAAAAAAGAAATGCCTACCACGCTCTAAAATGGATAGAAAACATGGCAAACAACATACAGTTTTTTATAGAACATAAAAATGCTGAAGCTTTAGTAAGATACCTACAAATATTAAACGCAGGCATAGGGAATCTAAAAGAACTTAAATCAATTTCCGATAGAATCGAAAAATCAAATCAAAGAGCATTTAGATTCTAAAGCCTAAACCTCAGGAAAATAATCTATATGCGGACCTTCAGCCGTTACGATAGCTTTTTTGCCATCGACAGGCTTAGTGTAACCCTTGCGTGATCTTCTTGCCTTACCAAAAATTTTGCCCATGTTTACTTTGCTTACTTTGTGCTCAGGGAAAAACTTAGCGAATGCTTCTTTTACATGATTTTTAGTAGCCCAGCATGGCACTTCAAAAGTAAACTTGTGCTCGTTACTTGCTTGCACACTGGATTTTTCAGTGATCAAGGGTCTTTTTAATACTTCTTCTATTGCGTGTCCCATAATTTATAACTCCCTAAAAACTAAGCTGCAAGCTCTTTTGGCATAAATCTATTGTCAAAATCAGCAAGTGCTTTTTGCGTCGCGAGTATTAGATCTGCTTTTAGCATATCAAGTACATTTATCTCGCTAGAGCTAATTAGTTTTAGATTAGGAATATTAGCAGAAACTCTCTTGAGCAGATCAAGATCAGCGTTTGCTGAATCTACTATCATCAAAACTTTTTTGGATTCAAGACCAGCGTTCTTAAGAATTTCAGCCATAAGCTTAGTCTTAGGTTCAGCGATCTTAATCTCTTGGATCACAGAGAATCTACCTTGCTGGCAAGCTAACTGAAGCGCTGAAGCTAAAGCAAGCACTGATTCTTTTTGGTTCATGCCCTTAGTCCAATTAACATTATTGCGAGGACCATGAGTAACTCCACCACCTCTCCAAAGCGGCGATCTGATAGAGCCCGCGCGAGCGCGACCAGTACCTTTTTGTCTCCACGGCTTAGCGCCACCACCACGAACCTCTGGACGAGTCTTAGTGTGAGCTGTACCGCGACGAGCGTTCGCTTCTTGGCGGACCTTAGCTAAATAAAGAATGTGTGAGTTTGGTTCTTGGCCAAACAAATCGCTGTTAAGTTCTTGAGAACCTGCTTGCTTACCGGTAGAATCTAATAAAGTTACATTTGACATGGTTTATATCCCTTGCAGAGCAAAAATCTTAGCATAGAAGGGCGCGGGAGGCTAAAATCCTGCAAATAATTCGTAATGTCTTTATTTTTTCTAGAGTTTTGAGGGTTTTAAAAGATTTTATTAAAGAAAATTTTAAGTATTACCCATTTAGCGCAACAAGCAAAAAACATAGTTAAGGATTCTAGGAAAAACAAAGTTTTGTGGCGGAATATACTTAACAGGAATGTTTAAGATTCACTCCCTGAGCCAAGAAAAATCTTGGCTCAGGGTTGAAAAATCGTCTGACTAGGCGTTAATATCCTGACGCAGATGGCTTGATAGAGCTGTGAATACTGGTTTTTACCTATTATAATAGATGTCAGTATGTTGACGAGGCTAGGGTGGTTAAAAAACAATTTTAAAAAAATATCTTTCTTTGGTTTGGTGCCGTTAGTATTGATTTTATTGGCGCTGTGTTTGCCTGTTTTTTATGAAAAGGAAGTTGAACAACCACATTATTTATATGTAACTCCCGTATTATATGTAACTCCGGTATTTTTACCTAAGGACCAAGAAAATTTCATAAAACCAGAAAATAGTTTTCTTGCTCGCACACCTTATTCATTTCTTGCTCCCCAAAAAACCTTCCTAGAAAAACTCCAAGACGAGCTCCAAAGCAAGCCAATTATGCTTATTTTAGTTTTTATGTATTTGGGGATAATTTTTTGGTATCTCTTTCGCCACAAATACCAAGACTACAAAAAGTGCACCAAGCTAAAAACTGATCTTGAAAATTTCAAAAATCTTCTAGAGGCTAATAATAAAAATATCGAAATCAAATCTATAGTAGATAATTTTTGCAAGCAAGAAGCTGAAAAGAATCCTGATTATAGTCTTGGTAAGGTCTGGATCGAGTTCACTGAGGGGCTTGTCGAGTTTAACGGCAAGCACCGCAATACTTTTCAGTCCGAAGATTTTTTTACCGAAAAAGATATCATAAAACCTAAACTAGATTTATTGGATCATATACCTAGCGTGTGTTCGGCTCTGGGATTGCTTTTTACTTTTATTGCGCTGGGGGAGGGGCTCGGGCATCTTAATATGGTAGATGGCACCCTAGAAGGAATAGAGCAGTTTATAAACGCACTCTCTAGTAAGTTTGTCACCAGTATTATTGGCTTGTACTTAGCGATTGTCATTGACGGGATTGTGGTGAGGGATTTTAGTAAATCTTATAAGAATACTTTATTTGAGATTAATACTCTCTTGAATTCTAATTTTAATCGTATCACTGTCCAGGAGCTGATTAAGGATCTTAATAAAACAGTGGTCGAGGAATTGCCAGGCAAAATACAAGGATTATTTGATGAGAATAGTAGCTCTCATAATATACTCACAGGACTTCAAAAAGTAATCAGTGAAACGGTCAATTCTGCTGTATCTGGTATAAACCAAAAAATCGAGACTATTAGTAAAGCCATGGAAAACTTCAGCTCAGCTGGTATTGATGGCATGGCTACTCAGCTAGCTACTATCGGTGAGGAGCTGAGAAACGGTCTAACTCAGGGTTTGAATAAGGATCTAGAGGGCTTAAAAAATATTTTTGAGAGCTTGCCTAACTTAATTAGTGAGTCGATGAGAGAGATGTCTGACTCCACTAAGCAAATTAAAACTTCACTAGAAGAGTCTCAGCAAGAGATGTCTAAGCTTATTGAGCAAGTTTTTCAAGAAGTGAATTCTAAGCAGGGGGATAATCTTAATGCCATGCTCGAAAACATCGTCACTAAAAATTCTGAGATTATGGATAAGATTTCGGTGCATCAAGAAGCGATGCAAGCTCGTCAGGAAGAGGCTTTTGGGAGCCTTACAGCTAAGCTAGTCGATAATAATCAAAACATCGCTAACCAAATGCAAGAAGTCGTCAAAAGCATTATCGATAATCTATCTCAGCAAACTAGTAATATGACTAATTCTCTTGGCGAATCCACCAAAAACCTGATGAATGATTACGCTGATTTTGCTGGGCGCTCCAAATCCAGTCTAGAAGATGGTTATAAGCAGATTGTAGATAATCAAGAATCGTTTAAGCAAAGTATCATCGATATTTTAGCTAAGTTTGATAATAGCTTTAATCCTCTTTTGGTAGAGCTAAAAACCAGTGTAGGAGAGCTTTCGCGCCAGACTCTTAAGCTTCCTGAGGAGCTAAATAAATCTTCTGAATCTCTCCAAGTTTCTATGCAAGCTCTTAAGCGAATCCTTGAGACAGATCTAGCTGAGTATCTAAAAACTCAGTCTCGTATAACTCAAGATCAGGCTCAAACCCTAACAGATCTTGGATCGTATTTGACAACAGTGTTTGAGCTCCAAAAAGAAAACAAAAATATCCAAGAGCTAATGGCTAAGCTAGTCGACTACCAAAACAATTTTGAGCAAAATATGAAAACCAGAGACCGTGATATTAAGACTCATCTAGAGGATATCACCGCGGGTATGTCCCGCCAAAAAGATCTCATGATCGCTCATAATCAATCAGCAGAAGCTCTTAAGATCAAGTATGATGATCTTAATAATCTAGCAGGTAAACTTGGTAGTAATTTTGGTAGTCTCGGTGAAACGCTTGCTGACTCTATTCAACAGCTTCAAGAATCATCTAAAGTATATCATTCTAATCTATCAGAATATTCTGTGAAGGCATTACAAGCACTAACTGGTTACGCAGAAGAGCTTAGTGCGGATCTCTCAGGTAAGATTGAGGGTCTCAAAAGGTAATAAATGTCAGTAAAACTCGAGTCTTCACTTACAGATTTAATGACCTCTCTGGCGGTGATTTTTATTCTTTTGATGGTCGCCAATATAAATAATGTCGGTCAGTCAGGTAAAAGTGAAATAATAGAAATTCATAAACAGCTCGATCAAAAAGGCATTGATTGCGTGATTCGTGAGGATGATCCTTTGGCGTGTACTATTACAATTTCCAATAATGATCTTCTATTTGGATTTAAGGAATCAGCCATTAGTTCTAAAGGTCAAGCATATTTAAATGATCGATTTCCTCAAATCATGGAAACTCTTATGGACAAAAGTCTCCAAGAAAAAATAAATGGAGTTTTCATCGAAGGATATACTGATCAAACGGGTGATCCAAATGAAAATCTAAAATTAAGTCAAGATCGATCTTTTGCAGTTGGATATTTTGTCCTTAATAATGTTTTTGCTAATAACCAAGAATATAGAGAACACCTATTAAAATGGCTCTATTTAAACGGTCGCGGTGAACAAAACCAAAAATCCACTGATGAAGAAAGCAGACGCGTCGAACTAACCATCAGGGTCAAATCTTTCTCGCAGATAACCAAGCAAGAGATCCAGTCAGCCACTAATCCAAGCCCATGAACTCCCCAGCTGAAAAATTAAAAACTAATCTTGAGCGAATTGAAATCTCTTTTAAGGAATTCAAATCATTCACTCATAATTCTAAAAAAATTTTTTCAGATCAAGTTACTAACAGATTTAAGCCCCTCATAAAAAAAATCCAAGAAAAAACTCATACCCAAAAAACTTATTTAATACCAGATTCTGATACTTACTTAGATCTGGATCTTGCTTGGCAAGCCTATCTCAGCAAGCCTGATCCTACTCAGTCTGAAATCCGTAACATGATCCAAAAAGGACTTGGCTCAAGAGGATTAGAAAACAATCAAGAGTTTAGGAAGTTTTTAGAGCGCCAAGATGATAAAAGCGCGCAAGCTAAACTTTTTCGCTATCTCTATAAATATCTACTTAAGATTTTGATTCTCACTCGAAACTCAGTTATAGATAGCTTTTGGATTAAGCTAGCTCAAAAATGGCAAGCTTGTCTCAAGGAGCCTAATAATAATCAAGCCGAGCTATTAAAATCATTTTTAAATCATCAGTATAAATCTAAGCCAGCTAATTTTATTAATAGCGAGCTAACAATGCTTGAAGACTGGATTAGACTCGAAGAGCAGATAGAAAAACAAAAAATTCTAGAGATTTTACAATTCCGCTATCATCTCGATTTTAGTCCCGCTGATGAAATTTATCAGATGTTTTTGGGGAGGTTTTTTGAGCAAGAGTTTAATACTTATAAATCTAACCGCGTAGAACTACGTCTTAATCAGCTTTTGGATACTTTTTGTGAACTAAGTTTTAGGAATGATAATACCTATGGTAATTTTAATAAGCTTTTTGACTTTGTTTATAATTTTGCGCCAAGTCCTTATTGCGATGAAAAGCAGATCATCATTAAGTTCTGTAAGAAGCACCTGGGCGATCCCCGAATTGATCATGATAGCTGGGCTTATCTAAAAAATAATTTTAGGACTACTTATAACAAGCTTAGCTTTTGGTTTAAGGAGCAAGACTTTGATTTGTTCTTTAAGTTTGTGTTCAAAAACGAACCAGACGAGCATGGTAGGCAGGATTTTTGGAAAAAATATCTTGATGGAATTGATGATATTAGATTTTTTCTAGGTTCTGAAAGTGAGTATAATGAATTCCTAAAACTCTCTAAAGAAAACAATTCTAGCTTCAAGCCCCTTATTAATTCTGCGGGCAAAAATGCTTTTATACTAAAATTTATGGTCCAGAATGGTTGTGTTTATATTTATGATGTGACAGAGAAAGGTAATGCTTGCTATGTGTATTTTGATGGGGAAGGTTCTTCTTTAGTTGAATCTAGATCTAGAGATGCAAAAGATGTACTTGATTTTTTGATTGAGGTTTTTAATCCTGATTCTCCCCATACTAAATTAGATGTTAAAACTAGTTTGGTAAAACCAAGCCTCACTCAAACCATTTCCAATACTACTGTTGAAGTGAATAACAAAAATTGGAAGATTATTCATTCTGCTAATTGGGAGACCTTAATTAGCCAAAATCTGCATGAGGTGTTTAATATAAAAAATAAATATAAAGGACATAGTGATGGTTATAGATGATATAAAACGATTAATAAATTCATTCAAAAAAAGTAATTCACCCAAGATCAGTACTAGGATTAGCTCTGAGCCATTATTTAGAATTGATTCTGATTTTGATAATTTAGTTTTAAAATGGTCTACACCGAATAAACCTTCTTATTTAATCGATGAATTTTTAACACCCTTTTTTACAGCTTCAAGTGATCTTCCCAAAAAATACTCAATCTCTTTTTTTGATTTTCAAAAAAACTTTTTATTAAGCTCAAGAGCTCTTCCTGAAGAGCTTGCTAAGATTTTCAATTCATCTGAAGATTCCACAATTGAACACCGTTTAATTAAAAGTGATAATGAAGATTCCACAATTGAACACCGTTTAATTAAAAGTGATAATGAAGATTCCGCAATTGAACACCGTTTAATTAGTTTAGAAAATACTGCTTGCAATGAAAAAGTTGAGACCGTTCTGGATGGAAATGCTGAAGGAGTTCAGGCGGTTTCGCTTTTGGATTCTGTACCTGAATTTAGATCTTGCTTGCCTAGTTATCAATTTGTGGATGGCGGTTTTAGAGTCGAAGTCGTCAATAAGGGTTTTGAGGGGATTGAACTAAAAATAGAATTTAATAATATTGATATTCGTGATGAAATAAAAACTCAAGGTTTATTCCTTAAGCTAGAAGGCAATGCAGGGATTTATACAATTCTTCCTTTTTGGATTTATCAGATTTATTATTCTTATAAAAACAATTCTAAGGCTTGGTCGTTTAATAATGATCTTTTTATCCACGCCCTGCAGAAAACTCGTGACTGGCTTGAAGTGATAGGATCTAATGATCAATTGGTTTTGAGAGATAATAGGCTAAATGTTTCTAAGATATATACTACTAGTGTCGATATAAATATTATGAAGTCATTGAGCTACGAGGATAAATACTGTGTAGTGCCGACCTGCATTGAGCTTGATGAGGAGCTTAATTATTCTAACGAGGAAGAAAAAAACCAAGCTATTCAAAGAGGACTTGCTAACTGGGACGGCGATTCTAGTACCCTAGATTTTAGGAGCTCCAGCAATAAGGTAGTTAGCCTGATTCTTGACCAAAAAGCCAAGCAGGCTTTTACTCTGCTAAAGAAAAATTATTTTAATAAAACTTATGACGAGGTGAAGGAATCTATACTTTGTTACTCTGATGAGTCAATTAATAATCTTCATCCCGAGTTTTATGATTTTTTCAATCTTGACCCAAACGCTTATGGTAAGAGGGTTATAGGAGTAGGAGAACTCTTGAAAATGCCCGGAGCAGGTACACTTAAATCCATTTATAAATCACTTCTAGGAGAGATCGACGAGCTTCCAGATTCTCTTCTAGATCTTAGAATTTCAACTCCTCCAGAGCAAAAAGATATAAACGGCAACCCAGCTATAGCTCTTAATATCGGCTCTGATCAAGATACTAATCAAGTAATTTTTTTATATCAAGATGAGCTAGAAGCCATTAAACAAGAAGCCACTAAAGCGTTTCAAACTAACAAACCTCTAAAAATTCTTGATCGAGACACTAATAAAGAAATTACTCTCTCTTTAGAAAAAAAATCAGAATTTGATTTTTTCCGTAAAAATCTCAATCAACTTATTCATCACGTAAACCCACCCACCCCAAATACAGCAGAGCCAAAATCTCATAAACAAGAGGCTTTTCACTTGCAAATTAAATCTAATTACGATAAAACTGATTATTCTGAGATCGAAGATTCCAAAACAGATAGAGACTTAAATCTAGAATCAAATTTTTCATCCTATCTAGATGTCCTAAATCTAAAACCCGGTATTGAAGCCCGCGAGCACCAAATTCAAGGTATTTCTTGGTTAGTTTCGTGCTTTCTTAGGGAGTATCCAGGCGTAATCTTTGCTGATGATATGGGCTTAGGAAAAACTTTTCAAGCAATGTGTTTTATAAAAATTCTTAAGTCTGTTCTTTGGCAAAAAAGATTTTTGGAACCCTTTACAGATCCGATTTTAATTGTCGTACCCCAAGTCCTGATGAAAAATTTTCAAGAGCAAGCTAATGATTTTTTTACTGATCCAGAGAGTTTTGGGTTTACGATCTTTCATGATTCTTCGAAAAAAAAGTTTTTAAGAACAGATATAGTCCCTAAGTTTACCCAAGAGTATAAATCAAGTGAGTATTTCTTAGATACAGCGAAGCTCTCTGAGCAAAAATGCATTATTACTACTTATGATACTCTTGCTTCGTTTCAAAAGTCCTTTGCGCGTGTGCCCTGGAGCCTGCTTCTTTGTGATGAAGTCCAAAAAGCAAAATCCTGTTCTTCCCGCATCTCTTCAAGTCTAAAAGCAATTGCTAATAAATCGACCTTCAAGCTTTTTATGAGCGGCACTCCGATCGAAAATGATATGCGTGAGTTTTGGAATCTTATGGATAATACAGCTCCTGGACTTTTGGGTGCATTTCTGGATTTTAAAAAATCTTATCCAAGTTTTTTTAAGCACTGTGATTCGGATCTAGAGCGGAATGAAGATTTTAGTAAACTTGAAAAAGCCATCAAATTTGGAGATTTTGAAGTCGGTATTGTAAATGGGCGTTTAAAAGAAGATATAGAAGATGTAAAAAAAGATTTATCTCGAGAGGATCACAACATTAGCTTCAGTCTAGATCAAGATATTCTAAATCGTATCGAAGATATAAAAAATTCCAAAATTTCCACGCTTGATAAAATTCAAAAAATAAAAGTTCTATCTATTCACAAAAATCTTGTCGATAAAATTTTTGAAGAAGATTATAAACAATGGTTTTCATGTGATACTCGGTTACAAAAACTTAGCGATATCCTAAAGAGTATAAAGGAAAAAAATGAAAAAGCTTTGATTTTTTGTGAGTATAATCAATACCAAAAAATTGTCCAAAACATGATCAACACAGAGTTCTATGATGTTAATCCTGGTTTACTTGCTATTAATAGTAAGTTAGATTCTAGGGCACGCGAAAAAAATATTCAAGATTTTAAGTCTCATGAAGGTTTTAGTGCTCTAGTTCTTTCTCCCAAGTGTGCTGGCATGGGACTCAATCTGCAAGAGGCTAATCACATTATTCATCTTTCTCGTTGGTGGAACCCAGCTGTCGAAGATCAAGCGACATGTAGGGCATACCGAATTGGTCAACGAAAAAAAGTTCAAGTCTATTATTTCATAGCGGATACAGAGTTTGAGCGAAATCTAAATGATAGACTTGAAGAAAAAAGAAAAATGCGCAAAAATTTATTCTCGTTAAGCTATAACCAAGATGTTTTGCCAGTCGATCTAATTCCTCTAAAAAAAAATCCTATTAGTAGACTCCGCCACCCAAGCGAGTTTGACGTTATAAAAGCTAGTAACCCAAAAGAGCAAGGTACCATTTTTGAGGATTACATTAAAGAACTCTTCGAAGCACATGGCTATAAGGTAGGGAAAATTCCTGACGATGGAATCGATTGGGTTCTAGAAAAAGATGGTGAGCAAATAGGCGTGCAAGTAAAGCATACCTCCAATCTTTTTTATAGCGGTACAATTCGTGATATAGAACGCTTCCCTACCACCCTGCAAAGATATAAATATAAAAAAGGAATATTTATTACCAACCGTCAATATCCATTTAATCTTAAAAAAATAATTGATGAAATTAATCTAACTAATAATCAAGTAACTATTCAATGGCTTAATGAACAGGACTTACTAGAACTTTATCACTCTGTTTGTGAGTAAGTAATTCTTTTAGGTTTAAAACTTCATTTACCAATTCTTAACCTAAATGGATTTAAATACTAATGCTTGTTAGATAAAGCTGATAATTATACCTATAATCGTCTTGCAAAAAAATTTGCAGGACTGAACCCAAACTTACAAGATTTAAGTTCCCAAGGCGCGCCCATAGAGCAAATTAGTTCCGTGCAAGCACGTATAATTAGTGCTCAAGAATCTATCCAAACTCAACGCCAAACAGCTCAACCAACAAAAGATAATGCAGAACAATATTTTAACGAAATGCAAAAACTCACTGGCAATAACACAGTAAAAACCAATCAGCTAGAGCTTTTCAAAAACGTAGTCAATGATCCACGATTTAACAATATCAGCCAAAAGCCCGTAGGGATGAATGATTTAGCTCTCTTGAAATTATTTCCAAATATAAGAGGTCTTATTGAAAACAATCCCAGTAAAGAAAATCTTTTTTTGGATAATCTTAGCAAGCTCTCAAACTCACTAAATATAAGGACAACAAATATTCAACCAACTCGCTCAGATAGCACTAATATTCTTATGAGCAAATCTCAAACAGCAGATACAGACACAAAAAAATTAGTTTCAGCAAGTTTTTTGAATATGATTGGTAATAATCAAGGACTCGTAGATGCACTAGCGATGAGCGGTCCAAGAATTTTTGTCGGAAATATTAGTAATTCTGGAAGTGGTGGCTGGTATTCAACTGATAAAAATATGATCTTGCCAATGATTGGTACTAGAACAGGTTCTGAACAAATTAACTTAGCAAGCTTCTCCAAGGTCGCTAGCCATGAGCTCGGGCATTGGATAGATCATGCTGATGGAAACATCGATGGATTTAGTTCTATAATTGGACCTGGGTTTCAAAACTTACGAAACGAAGTCCATAAGGGTATTTCACTTGGCTCATTTGATCACCTGAATGATAACTATGAAAAATATTCTACTTCTAATCCACAAGAATTCTTTGCCGTGATGGGTCAATTTTTTGTGAATAATCCTATCGCTATGAAAGATGATATTCCAGAAATGTATGGATTGTTTTCACGTGCATTCAATATGGATACTAATATGGACACAGGTTTGACAAGAGAGAATATAAACACTCCCATAGTCGCTAGTTTGCCAACAAGCTCAAATATTCAAGATAGTATAATTAACAAACCTTCAAGACCAAACAATATTAATTCTTCAAGAATAGAAGTCTCAAGAAGCACAAGAACAAATACAAGAATTTCACCTACAATAAATAACGACTACCAGTCAAGAACTAACAATAAGAGAGTCACTCGTTCAAGACTAGGCTAAAACGCGTTTCTAACTAAAAAAACTAGTCTTGAATTTTACAATCGCTGATCTTAGCTTATCTACAAGCTCGCCCTCAAACTTCGCACCGCGATCGAGTTCTAACTTAACGTCAGCGTGATTAGCTTCAAAATACTTAAACCATTCATCTTTAAACTTAGAAATATCGCTAGTAGCCACATCATCCAAAAGCCCTTGATCACCTGCGTAGATAGCAGATACCATCTGACCTACAGTCAAAGGTGAGTATTGAGGCTGTTTGAGAAGCTCGACAAGTTTTTGACCTCTACGGATTTGCGCTTGGGTAGCTTCATCCAAGTCAGAAGCGAATTGTACGAACGCCTCAAGCTCACGGAACTGAGCTAGACCTAGTCTTAGAGGACCAGCAACCTTCTTCATACACTTAGTTTGAGCGGCTCCGCCCACACGCGAAACAGAAAGACCTACGTTAATAGCTGGTCTTACACCTGCGTTAAACAAGCTTGACTCTAAGAAGATTTGACCATCAGTAATCGAAATTACGTTAGTCGGGATATACGCAGAAACGTCTCCAGCTTGAGTCTCGATAATAGGAAGAGCAGTGATAGAGCCAGCTCCCATATCATCAGAAAGTTTACAAGCGCGCTCAAGCAATCTTGAATGTAAATAAAAAACATCTCCAGGATACGCTTCACGACCCGGTGGGCGACGAAGCAGAAGTGACATCGCGCGGTAAGCCCAAGCGTGCTTAGTCAAATCATCATAAATAATAAGTACATGCTTACCTTGCTCTAAGAAGTATTCAGCGATAGCTACTCCAGCAAAAGGCGCTAAAAACTGCTTAGCGGCTGTGTCTGTAGAACCAGCATGCACGATAACTGAATAATCCATCGCACCTTCAGCACTAAGTTTTTTGGCGATCTGAGCAACAGTACCGTTTTTTTGACCGATCGAAACGTAGACGCAGATTGGTCTTGTTTCAGCAGGCTCGTTGCGTTGGTTAAGAATAGTATCGATCGCAATAGCAGTCTTGCCAGTTTGGCGATCTCCGATAATTAATTCTCTTTGGCCGCGACCGATAGGAATCATCGAGTCAATAGCTGTAATGCCGGTCTGGAGCGGTTCGTGAACGGATTTACGCTTAACGATACCAGGAGCAATTTTTTCAAGCGGCATAAATTTGTCGGGATTTATAGCTGGCTTAGAATCTAGTGCTGATCCAGTAGGATCTACTATTCTGCCTAGGATCTCGCCGCTGACAGGGATTGAAGCGATACGGCCAGTAGATTTAACTGCTGTACCTTCTTGGATCTTAAGACCTGTTCCCAGCAAAACCACACCTACATTATCTTCCTCGAGGTTAATTACCATACCCTGAGTTTTTTCTGGATCATCAAACTCCACTAGCTCACCGCTAATTGCTGATTGCAAGCCATATATACGAGCAATTCCATCACCTACACTTAGAACACTTCCTTCTTCGGTGATTTGAATCTCATCTTTGTACTGAGCGATTTGCTCTTTTAAAATTCTAGTAATCTCATCGGGTCTTATTGCCATATAACTCGATTGTAACAAAAAAAAGACTTGATAATTGAAAGATTTGCTAAACTCTAGATTATGAAGTTATTCATAGCCTTTTTAGTATTAGCTAATTTATTTTTTAACCCTGCAAACTGCGCCAAAAAACCCCTCGATCGAGTCAAAGCCGAGGCATTACTTAAGAAAAAATGTATGGACTGCCACTCTATGCAAACAGTTTATCCTTGGTATTACAATTTCCCGATTATAAAAGACCTGATTGACGCTGATGTCGCCAAAGGTAGAGCCATGCTCGATTTGGAAGATAGTGTATTTAGCATTAACGATGATAAAGAAATTCCAAAACCTACATTACTAAAAATCAAAAGCGCGATTGTTGATAATTGGATGCCGCCAATCCCTTATAGAATCATGCATTGGGATAAAATCATTAACAATGACGATAAAGAAGTAATCTCTGCTTGGGTAGATAGGCTAGAAGGCAAGGGCATAGTGCCGCTTCCGAGTATCGATGAGCTAAAAGTCGAAAGATCGCTTAGCGAGGAGAAAATCGCTCTCGGGGAGAAGCTTTATCACGATACTCGCTTATCGGGCGACAATAGTCTCTCTTGCGCGTCTTGCCACGATTTAGCTAAGGGCGGGACCGACCAAAAGCAATTCTCGACCGGGATTAACGGCGCTAAGGGTGGAATAAATTCTCCTACTGTTTATAATTCGGTTTATAACCTAAAACAATTTTGGGATGGGCGAGCTGATACGCTTGAGGCTCAAGCTCACGGACCGGTGCACAACCCCGGCGAAATGGGTTCTAACTGGCAAGAAGTAATCACCAAACTCAGTCAGGATGCTGAATTGGTGTCGATGTTTAAATCGGCTTACGCCATCAATTCCCCTAAAGAAATCACTGGCGATATGATCGCTAATGCTATAGCTGAATACGAACAAACTTTAATTACGCCAGATTCGCCCTTCGATAATTATCTGCGCGGTGAGCAAACTGCTCTTAGCGCCGAAGAAAGAAAAGGCTACGAACTATTTAAAAAACATCAGTGCGCTACTTGCCACTCAGGGATTGCAATTGGCGGTCAGAGTTTTGAGCTGATGGGCAAGCAAAAAGATTATTTTGGTGATAGAGCAGGTGGGCTTAACGGGCTTAAGACCATGCCTCACAAAAACGAAGATAACGGCAGATTCAATGTAACCCGCAAAAACAGTGATAAACACAAGTTCAAAGTGCCAAGTCTTAGAAATGTCGAGCTGACCTACCCATATATGCATGACGGTAACGTAAAAAGCCTCCAAGAAGCAGTTAGAATCATGGCTGAATACCAGGTCGGCAAAAAACTCAGCGATGAAGAAACTACACTTATTGTAAAATTCCTCAAGACCCTCACCGGGACCCAGCACTCCGCTCCCCAGCCAAGCGCTCTGCCTGAGCCAGCTAACGGCGCCGAGGCGGCGGTAACTGGTCCTAAAAGCCCAGCAGGAGCTAGTAAAGCGCGTAAGTTATAAATTCCTGCGTGAAATTATCTTTTGCTTGTGTCGGGCTAATTGTAATAATGTTACAATTAGATATTTTTACAATTAGCCAAAACCCTTGTGATTACTAGGGTTAATTGTAATAATATTACATTTAGCCCCGGGCTGGACTCCATTTACCGTTTTGGCGGAACCGAGAATCGCCCGCCCTTTTTATCCCAGCCCCAAGCTAAAGCTGTAAAATTAAGGATACCGCCTCAAAACTTCGTTTTTCAGCGAATCCTTAACAAAAAAGAAAGAAAATTCATGGGTTTCAGATAAACCACCGCGGAACTTTTAAAGTGTGCGGCATGCAGGCACTACTCTGTATAATATAAATTTATGCTTAACATTAAAGATCTCTTTAGACGCAAATCTATCGACGAAGCCCCGGAAGGCTCTCTTGATAGCGGCGCGCATAGTTCCCTCAACAAAATCCTTACCACCCGCGATTTAACAGCGCTTGGTGTGGCGGCGATTATCGGTGCAGGGGTGTTTTCCACTATCGGACGCGCTTGTTTTAATGGTGGGCCAGCAGTGTCCTTGCTGTTTGTGTTTACGGCGATCACGTGCGCTTTTTGTGCTCTTTGTTATGCAGAATTCGCTTCCAGAGTGCCTATCGCGGGCAGTGCTTACACCTATGCTTATGTGACTTTTGGTGAGCTGGTGGCTTGGATTATCGGCTGGAACCTAATCCTAGAATACGCTATCGGTAATATCACCGTGGCTATTGCTTGGTCAGCGAATTTTACAAGTTTTATTACTAATTTAGGGATTCATATACCTGAATTTTTGGCGACAAGTTTTACTGGAGCGCAAAAAGCTCACGAAAAATTCCTCGAGCTAAATGCTAGTGGCGAGCCGATCTCTCCTTACATCGCTCAGCTAAGTGCTCTCTGGGAGAGCGCTCCGCGCTTGGCAGGTGTGCCGCTGATTATCAATCTGCCAGCGTTTTTGGTAGTGGTGGGAATTACTGCTCTTGTCTATATCGGTGTTAAAGAATCGAGAAACACTACTATTTTTATGGTGGCTTTTAAAGTTATCGTGGTGGTTCTGGTGATTTTGGTGGGTATGTTTTATGTAAATCCGGAAAATTGGGTACCTTTTGCGCCTAATGGTCTTGAGGGCGTTATGAAGGGTGTTTCGGCGGTGTTTTTTGCCTATGTCGGTTTTGATGCGGTTTCTACAACAGCAGAAGAATGTAAAAACCCCCAAAAAGACCTTCCTCAAGGTATGATCAATTCTTTATTAATTTGTACAGGGCTTTATATCGCAATCTCTGTCGTGCTTACAGGTATGGTGCATTATTCTAAGCTTAATGTAGGAGATTTTTTGGTGGTGGCTTTTGAGTCTGTGGGACTTAATTGGCTTGGTGGGATTTTGGCGCTGAGCGCTGTAATCGCCACTACCAGCGTGCTCTTGGTATTCCAGCTCGCTCAGCCTAGAATTTGGATGGCGATGAGTAGAGATGGGTTACTGCCTAAAAAATTCTCTTTTATCCACCCGGTTTTTCAGACGCCTACTTTTGCTACTATCGTGATGGGTTTTATGGTGGGGCTTCCAGCTTTGTTTTTGGATTCTGAAATCGCGACTGATATGAATAGTATCGGGACTTTGTTTGCGTTTGTTTCAGTCTGCGCGGGCATTTTAATGCTCCCCAAAAACGAACACCAAGGTAAATTCGTAGTTCCTTACATAAACTCGCGTTTTATATTCCCGATCATTATTCTTATCGGCGCGCTTTTATTGTTTGTTTATGACCAGAGCTTTTTTGTGAATTTTTTCAGCCTGGATTCGTCTGCTGGCTCTAGCTGGGATCAATTCCTGCATAAATTCCCTTATTTTACTTTTTTTGGTTTAGTGGTATTAATGATGATATTATCCGCCTGGAAAAAGTTATCTTTGATCCCTGTTATGGGCTTAATATCTTGCTCTTATTTAATGACAGAGCTGGGTATCGCTAATTGGCAAAGATTCGGGCTCTGGTTGCTTATAGGCTTAGTTATTTATTTTTGCTATGGTTTTAAGAATAGTAAGATAAAATAATATTTCTAATATAAAAATATTATCCACCTATGCTGATGCAATTATTGTAGTACAATTATTTTCAACCTCGTTTGAGGGATTATTTAAACTATGTTGGATCTTAAAACTATTTTTATGTTGAATAATGATGGCTTAGTAAAGATTCAAGAAAGACTAAGAAATCAAGACTCAAACTTACAAGAGTTTAATAAAGCACTTGCTGATTGTAAAAAGAGGGTAATAGAAAAAATCTCCAAACTCCAAAACACAACTTTTTCCGACCAAGGCACTCCAGATGATATTAAAAGTTTTAGAAGCAATCTTCATGATATAAAAATTGGCTTTAAAACTCTTAAGGAATTTGGTCAAGCAAACAATATTAAATCACTAATAAAAGAAGCTTTAGATAGAATTTTTGATAAACTAAAATCTTCTCTTGATAGCGAACATACTAACCAAGAA
>JBEAYS010000065.1:0-8429 GCA_041170505.1 Cyanobacteriota bacterium | reverse complement strand
CTCGCTCCCCTCTCTTTGAGAGGGTCGTCTTTTTTTGTATCGCACGGACAGTCGTCCGTGCTAGGAATCTTTAGGGTTGTACTCTTGGCTCAGGGAGTGAATCCTTAATATTTTTGTTAAGCGGATTCCGCTTCAAAACTTCGTTTTTCAGCGAATTCTTAAATGCAGAGGTGGTCTAATAATTCTCATATGCAAAGTCAATACGTAGATTGAGCGCAATTTTATGATTACTAATCCTAGGAGAATAAACTCCTGATATTGCTAATTATTTTAGGCATATGCTAGAATTTACCTTCTATGTTCAATGATCCATTTGCAGATGCAATTGATTTGGGGGCTGATCGAACATCGAGGAAAAAATATGACAAATAATCAATTAATAGCAGAATTAGAGCAGGAATTTTCAAAAATGCTAACTAAGTTGCCAAGCACTGATGAACATCAAGTTGGCCAAATTATCAAAGGTACTGTCCTGCAGTTAGAGAAAGATGGAGCATTGATAGATATTGGCTCTAAGGCAGAAGCATTTTTACCATTTAAAGAAGTTACTCATAAAGATGATGAAGTTAAGCCTGAAGAAGTTGTATATCCAGGAAATGAGTATGAATTATTTATTTTAAGAGAAGCTAGTGATAAATCACCTCTTTTGGTTTCTTATAAGCGTGTTGCTCAAGCTCGTGGTTGGGTAAAACTTGAAGAAGTAAAATCTAAAGATGAAAGTATCGAGGGAGAAGTAATTGCTCTTGTTAAGGGTGGGCTTGTTGTGGAAGCATACGGAGTGCGAGGTTTCATTCCTGCATCCCAATTGAGATTGCGCGGTGAATCTAATGCAAAAGGTACAAAAATCGAATTCAAAATTCTTGAGCTTGATAAGCGCAAAGGTAAGTTGATTTGTTCCCAAAAAGTTGCTATCGAAGATGAAAAGGCAGACTTGCGAGATAAGGCTATTAATGAGCTTGAAATTGGACAGGTTGTTTCTGGTGAGGTTGTGAGAGTTGCTGAGTTTGGTGCTTTTATAGACATTGGTGGTATCGATGGACTGCTTCCTGTTTCTGAAATTTCTTGGCAACGTATTGCTCATCCGCGTGAAGTTATTAGCGTCGGTGATAAGATTTCAGTAAAAGTTCTCAAAATAGATAAAGCGACTAAAAAAATCTCTCTTTCTTACAAAAGGCTTCAGCCTGATCCATGGACGGAAATTGAAGGTAAGTTTGCAGAGGGCATGGTGGTACCTGGAAGAGTTGTCAAACTTGCTGTGTTTGGTGTTTTTGTAGAAATTTATCCAGGAGTAGAGGCTCTTTTACCATTATCTGAAATCACTAATGATGAGCAGGATCCAAGTCCTGACTCATATGTAAAACCAGGTGATCAAATAAATGTATTGATTAAGAAGTTTTCGCCTTATGAAAGAAGAATAAGTCTTTCTCTTAAAGATGCTCTAATAAAATAAATATTTATAGCTTCACCTAACTTAAGTCCAAAGCTATTTTTTGCTCAACTTTAAAAAATTGGCTCAGTCGATTTTTTTAGGTTATTATTAATAATTTTTGCACTTACATCACAAGTTTCCTCTTGGGCATAATAGTCCCAACTTTCGTTATTTTTGGTAATTTTTTGAGGTGTGATTCTCACTTGTGAAATGGTTTTTGAATTTTTTGATAAGTTGCTTAAGCCTGCTTGATCGGTTTGCCTAGACTCAGATTGTGATTTTGGCGAGCTTGAGTCGATTAGTAAGAATTTATAGTCTAGTAAAGCTTTTTTGCGATTACGTCTGTGGATTACCACTGTACCATCGGAGCTTGTATAGGCAAGGCTAGGATTCAATAATATAAATAGGGTAAATACAATTATCAACTTCATTTTTTATCCTTAAAAATTTTTTCAATTCCTTTTCTGCCGAGGTTTTGTACCAAAGGGCTTGCAATCCGATAATTTAGATATTCATAATTAGGTTGTTTAATTGATTGATTCCGATTACGAGTATATTGAAAAGCTTTTTGATATTGGGTTTGCCTGGAATGAGTTAGGTGGGATCTTGAGGGGTTCATTAATTGAGATTTTGGTGTTACTGCAGGAGTTACTTGAACTTTGGCAATTTGCCAATTTTGAAGTTCAATTTTTAGATTATCAATTCTTTCTTTAATGCCTCCAGATTGAATTTCACCGAAAGTGGCTATTTCAATGCGCTCTAGTCGCTTTTGTGGAGCTTCTTTTGAAAAATTTTTTTGAGGATATAGCTCGGATTCGAGTGCTTCAAGAACTGGGTATGATTTTTGTTTTGGAGCTAAAATTCTCATCTTGAGTGGCTTAAGCTCTTGCTCTTGGTATTCAGCTGTTGCCGAATTAATAAGTAGAAAAATCAATAATATTATTATGTTGGTTTTCATTAGTGTTTACCTCTAGTTCGAATTTGATAATTCCTAGTTCTGTAGCAATGACTATATCTGTTTTGCCAACTGTGTTTGAGCCAGATAAAGCAAAGCTTTTTAAAAAGTTTGGATCATAAAAATCAAAAATTGCCTTACACTTAATCAAATCTGGATCTCCTGCTAAAACGAATTCATCAATTTTACTTTTTAGTTTTATCAGTGCAGTGCGGTAAGAATTGAGTTGAAAAAAGTTTTTGTTGTCTATTATGCTTGAACGATTTGGATCCATGATCAAATCATTTCCAGGACTGCTTTTGGCAGTGATTAATACATTTACAATTCCCGATTCAGTGTCTGCAGTAAGGTCACAAGCACCAGAATCACTTATACCTTGTACAACAAGGATACTAGAATTGTTTTTTTTATTGAATAGTGTATAAACTCGTGCAAGTTTGTTGTTCGCTAACCAAGGTTTTGATTTGAGAGGTGCTCCTAAGTCAATCAGGGTAAGGCGTCCAGGAGCTACTTGGATTTGATAATCTGAGATTTGAGATCTAGCATTTCCTGTTAAAGCTTTTGTTTGGGCAAAAACAAAATAATTTGTTACGGGCCAAAAAAGTATAACTATAATAATTTTTTTCATGGATTTTGATAAAGTGATATAACTTTTTGTACGGCAGTCTGACCACAAAGCCTTTCTAGATTGCGTTTGGCAGTCTCACTAGATTCTAAAATTTTAGAATTATGAATTTCTTGAACTAGATATAATTTTTTATATTCAAAAAAATTATTTTTTATATAGTGAATAATGTGTTCGTATTGGTTGTAAGCTGGTCCTGAATCTTTCCATTTAATTAGGTTATAGTCTATATGCTGTGAGCCCGCTTGAATAAGCCGTCTACTAATTCTAGGAATTTGAGTATTTTGAAGTTTTGATTTTTTCTCGATTTTTGTAAATTCTGGATTTTCTTGTCGACAACCGTCGATTAGATAATTTATAGCTAGCTCATCAATTGATTCATCTTTAAGTAAGTCTGGGTTTGTGATTTGACTTGTAATTGGGGGAGCGTGCCAAATTATGGCTGATCCATATATATGAGATTGAAATCGTTCTTGTTTCTTTGTGGTATTAAGAAAATGCTCATTTTTTGGGTATGGGCTTGAAAAATCGCTTAATTCAGCCCTGGCTGGTCTACAAAGCAACAAAAACATTAAAAAATATATCAGCATACTCTGCATTTTTTTAATTTTGCCTCAAAGCAATTCTAGATAAAAGGGGTCAAGAATACTTTTTTAGGTTAAGAATTTGCCAAAAAACGAAGTTTTGAGGCGGAATCCTTAAATATAAAAAAAATGAAATTACAGAGTTTTTTAAAATCTTGTTGTAAAATATCACATGGACGGGTGCCAGAGCGGTTTATCGGAGCGGTCTTGAAAACCGTCGTAGGGAAACCTACCGAGAGTTCGAATCTCTCCCCGTCCGCCATTAAAAAACAGAAGCCCCCAGGAAGGTGTCTTCTGTTTTTAGAGAGTAAAAGCCAGTCACGAGACGAAATCCACTCAAGAGAGTTCAATTTTTTTTGTACGGAAAACCTTATGTTTTCCTATTTCTCCCCGTCCGCCATTAAAAAACAGAAGCCCCCAGGAAGGGGTCTTCTGTTTTTAGAGAGTAAAAGCCAGTCACGAGACGAAATCCACTCAAGAGAGTTCAATTTTTTTTGTACGGAAAACCTTATGTTTTCCTATTTCTCCCCCTGTGATTAAGGATCCACTGAAAAATGTGATTTCGTCGATTTTTCAACCCTGAGTCAAGAGTGAAACTTGGCTCAGGGAGTGAATCCTTAATATTTTTGTTAGGCGGATTTCGCCTCAAAACTTCGTTTTTCAGTGGATCCTTAATGGCAAAACTGAACATTTACCCCTCTAGCTCGGTATTTACCCCCAGATTTTTGAAAATTTTATAATTATTTCCTATAGTAAAGACAGCCATTAGCTATAATTAGGAATTCATATGGCTGTAAAAACTCGAAAAAAACAATTAAACCGCATTCGTATTAAGCTAAAAAGCTATGATTCGGCTAATTTAGACGCTTCTGCTAAGCAAATTGTAGAGGCCGCCCAAAGAACAGGTGCGAGAATTTGTGGTCCTATACCACTGCCTAATAATGTTAGACGTTACTGCGTTTTGAGATCTCCTCACGTAGATAAAAAGTCTAGAGAGCATTTCCAGATAAAAACACATTACCGACTAATAGATTTATTTGATCCTACCCACGAGACCACTGTAGCACTCAAAGATTTAGATTTACCAGCAGGCGTAGATATTTCAGTAAAAGTATAGTTTATTTGTAAATCCAGTTTGTTTTAGGGTTTGATTTGAACCAGGTAATTTGTCTTTTTGCGTAGTTCCGTGTATTTTTTTGTATTAAATAAATCGATTCCTCAAGATTTATCTCTTGATTTAAATATGAGATTATCTCTCTGTAACCAATAGTGGATTTTAGAGTTTGAGTTGCGCCGTAAATATCAATTAGTTGTTGAGTTTCATCGACTAGTCCTGCTTCGATCATTTGTACAACTCGTTTATTTATCAATGAATACAAAAATTCTCGATCTGAATAATTTAGACCTATATAAGTTGCTTTATATCGCTCTGATGGATTGAGTTTGCGATTGTCGCTTAATTTTTTCCCACTAACTTTTATGATTTCAATGGCCCTAATTATTCTAATTTTGTTTTTCATATCAATTAAATTTTTAGCAGAAGCATCAAGTTCATTGAGCAATTTTTGTAAACTTTCTAAATCTAGTGCTCCCAATTCTTCTCGAAATGAAGAGTTGGGGCTGATTCTGGGTATATTAAGATTATCAAGTGCTGATTTGATATAGAGACCTGTTCCTCCTACAATGATTGCCTTGAGAGTATGAGATTGATTAGAAATTAAATCAGAGGCAATTTTATCAAAATCCTGTTGAAATTCTCCTGCAGAATAAGTTTCGTTGGGCTTTTTTATGTTTATCAAAAAATGTTTAATAATGTTCAATTCATCAAGCGTGGGCTTAGCAGTGCCAATATCCATCTCCTGAAAGATCAGACGACTATCGGCATTAATTATAGGTACTTGAAAATGATTTGCAAGTACAAGTGATAGAGCCGTTTTACCAGTGCAGGTGGGCCCTAAAATCACTACAAATTCAGAAGGATTTTCCTGAATTATTTTTAGTGCTTGGTTTATCTGGTCTGCGGGCATAATACAAACAAAACCCTAAGTTATACTAAGTTGAGATAGATCTAATGCAAAAAGTCAACAAGAATAATAATAACTCTTTGATACTGATAATTCTAGTAGCATGTCTTGGGATTTGTTCTTTGACTGCTCTTGTAAGTATTAGATCTTGGTATAAACCTAGTATTGAAGTCAATGATATAAGTCCTGTAAATGTTGTTTTGGATCTTGATGTGGAGGTAGAAGATACTGCAAGTACAAGTCTAAAAAAGGAACAAGCTCGAATTGATGCAATAAAAAATGTTAGTAGAGATATTCTTACAGTTGATGAAAAAGCTGTAGAAAAAAGCTTAGAACAGCTAAAATTCATTGTGCAAGCCGCTCGTGAAGAAATCAATTCGCGCAAACAGAAGCTTGCTCCCTTAAGTCCTAAGATTAGCATCGAAACTCAAGAATATTTTTTAAGTTTATCTGATGATAGTTTTGAGCAATTAAAATTAGCCGCTGATTTCGCGAAGGTCTTGAGTAGCTCTTCGCCCTGGGAATCAGTTGGTGACAGGGATTTGGCGCGAAGTGAGATTTTTAGATTGACTAATATCGAAAGAAAAATTTTTTTAGAAAAAATCGAAATTTTTAGAACTCAAAGAAAAAAATCTGCCCAAATTAAAAAATCTCTGGGAAAAGATTTTATTGAGAATATGAAGCAAGTTGATCATGAAGCTATTTTTACTAAGAGCTTTGTTGTGCAAAAAAAACTTTTAGATTTTGGAATTGTAAGAGGTATGCCGAGATCAAAAATACATGAGCGTATCAAAATGCTTTTTCCAGAATTGACTTATATAGATAGAATTCTTGTGGAAAAACTAATTGACTTATCTACACTACCTAATTTCCAAATTGACTGGGAAAAAGTCTCTGAGCTTGAAAAGGAAGCGATGAATAATGTTCAACCAGTCAAAATTAAATTACAAAAAGGTGCTCAATTAGCTTACAAAGGTAAAGTAGTCGATGACCAAAATTTTCATTATCTCAAACAGCTTAATTTATTGCATGCCAAAACTGACTGGGATGAAATTCTAAACAATTTTTATTTAATAAGTTTAATAGTTTTGTGCGTGGCATTTTTTATTTCATTTCGTGCTAGTAGGATTTATTCAGTGCAAGAAGTAATTTTAATTTTTTTGGTACTTATCGTTATTGCTTCTAATATTGCAAGTTTGGCGATTTGGGGAGTTGAAAAACTTGCATTAGCCCCATTGGCTACTATGTCGATTTTGTTGACGGTGTTTTATCTTCCAGGAATGACAGTGCTTGCCGTTACAACACTTGCTTGTTTTATGATCAAGAGCATGGATGCAAATTTTTGGCAAATTTTACCTCAATATATTGGTTCTCTATATGCCATATTTTTAGTTCGCAAAGCTCATCAAAGACAAGATTTAGCAAATGCGGGCACTAAGGTTGCTGTTGCTCAAGTTATAGTTTTTTTGATTACTATAATGATTGCGGTAGAGGATTTTAAGGTCTCTACGGTGATGCTTATCGCTTGCCTTTATGCTTTGGGAGCCTTAGCTTCAGGCTTTATTGCTCTTGCCACTTTGCCCTATCTAGAATCTTGGTTAGGTTTGTTAACTACATTTAAATTAGCAGAGCTATCTAATCCTAATCAACCACTTCTAAAACGCTTACGGGAAGAGGCTCCGGGTACTTACCAGCATTCTTTAAATGTGTCCAGGTTATCAGAAGAGGCTTCTAATCTATTGGGTCTTAATACTGAGCTCATTCGAGTTGGTTTGCTCTATCATGATATCGGTAAGATGCATGCTCCAGAATATTTTGTAGAAAATAATCTTGGCAAACCTAATCCCCATACGACTTTGGATGATCCTAAAAAATCAGCTGAAATTATTATTGCTCATGTTTCTGAAGGTATGAAATTGGCTAAAAAATATAATTTACCAAAAGCGGTCTCAGATTTTATTCCAATGCATCAGGGCACCACGGTCACAAATTATTTTTTTCACAAAGCGGCTGAAAAATATGGCGACAGAAATATTAATGCTAATGATTATAGATATCCTGGACCTCGCCCAAATTCCAAGGAAACTGGTGTGGCAATGTTAGCTGATAGCTCTGAAGCGGCTTTGAGAAGTATCAATGATTTAGCCAGCGAAGAAAAGGCAAGAGAATTAATTAATAGAATTGTAAAAGCAAGGGTAGATGAGGGAGAGCTTACTGATACTACTCTTACTAATCAGGATTTAAATAAAGTTATTAATGCTTTTATAGAGGCTTGGAAAAGTATTAATCACGCAAGAATAAAGTATCCTGAGCCAAAAATAGAGAATTAAGTTTTTTTCATAATCCATGAACTCTGTCTAATTTAGTATTGAATTGTAAAGCGTCAATATGCTACAATTTTTTTTGTAAATTTAGAAAAGAGGTAAATATGCAAAATAAATTCATAAGATTAATATTTATGGCCCTGGTAATGCTAGGTTCATTTTCATATCCTGCATTTGCTGGTTCTGATATTGATCCAGTAACAGGTGCGATTGTAGGGGGCGGGATTCTTGGACTATGTCAGCCAACTGAAAATAAAGCTTGTATTTTTTTGGATAATGACACAATAACCATCAGAGTTAGGAATGCAGGTGTCACCAATGAGTACCTTTATAATTTAAATAATTGTAGAGAAGATTGGCGTGGGAATTTTAGCTGTAATTCCAGTAATCTTACAATAGCGGCTGATAATATTCAGGTAGTTACTAGGGGCAGGGATGAGTATACTTTTGGTAATGATCAGGTTTTTGTAAATTTACTCGGACGCAAT